>DATAAP010000573.1:0-9379 GCA_036260035.1 Alphaproteobacteria bacterium
GGGCGCGTACTCCATAACGGCGGTCACGCGCGCGACCGCCTTAACGGAGGAACTCTATGATAAGCCGCTGATGGCCAGCGACTTCGCGCGCAGCGCCTTCACCAACTTCGTCAAGATGCATCGCGCGGTGCTGATGGCAAAGGCGGAGCCGGACAAGGCCACGGCGTACAATGAAGAGGCATCGCAGTTCCGTGCCGCGATCCTCGAGGATCTGAGCGTCGTCGAGGCGCGCTTCCCGACCGCCGACGGCGTCAAGATGGCGCGTGAGCTGCGCTCGGCCGTCACCTCGACGCAGGCCATGACGAGCGCCGCGGCGCTCGAGGCGCTGGATCAGAAATTCGACATCCTGGTTGAACTCGCCAAGGAGCAGGGCTTCTATTTCCGCGAAACGGCGACCGCGATCGGGCAGCAGACCTTCTACATCGTGCTCGCCTTGCTGGTCGGCACATTGGCCACCGGCGTGCTGATCGCACTGGCGCTCGCGCGCGGCATCGCGCGGCCGATCGGCTCGATCACGGTCACGATGAGCCGGCTTGCCGGCGGCGACCGCGCCGTCGACGTGCCGGCCCTGAGCCGCCGTGACGAGATCGGCGAGATGGCGCAGGCTGTGCTTGTCTTCAAACAGAACGCGATCGAGGCCGACCGGCTGAACGCCGAGCAGGCGGAGATGCACGCGACACAAGCGCGCCGCGCCGCCAGGCTCTCGGAGCTGGCTTCCGCTTTCGAGCGCGATGTTGACAAGGTGATCGGCGCCGTCGACCTTGCTTCGCGCGGCATGGATCGCTCGGCGGCAACGCTGACCGAGACCGCCGGCCGCACCACGGAACAGGCTGCCGAGGTCGCCAAGGCCTCGACCCTCGCGAGCAATAATGTCCAGACGGTCGCCTCGGCCGCCGAAGAGCTGTCGGCCTCGGTCGAGGAGATCGGCCGTCAGGTGGTGCAGTCGACCAGCATCATCCACGAGGCCGTTGCCGAAGCGGAGAAGACCGACGCGACCGTCCAGAGCCTCGCCGAGACGGCCCAGCGCATTGGCGACGTGCTGCAGCTGATTAACCAGATCGCGTCGCAGACGAACTTGCTGGCCCTCAACGCGACGATCGAGGCGGCGCGCGCGGGCGAGGCGGGGAAAGGCTTTGCCGTCGTTGCTGGCGAAGTGAAGAGCCTGGCCGGGCAGACGGCCAAGGCGACCGAGGAGATCCGCGCACAGATCGAGGCGATCCAGTCGGTCAGCGGCGAGACCGTCGGCGCCATCAAGCACATTGCCGGCATCGTCGGCCGCATCAGCGAAGTATCCTCGGCGATCGCCTCGGCGGTCGAGCAGCAGAGTGCAGCGACCAAGGACATCACTCGCAACGTCCACGAGGCCGCCAGCGGCACCAGCCGCGTTCAAGCCGGCATGGCTGAGGTGAGCCAGGCGGCCGAGCAGGCAGGTGGCGTCGCGCGCCAAGTGCAGGACAGCGGACGCGAGCTCGCGGACCAGACCGCCCTGCTCCGCAAGCATGTCGAGGCCTTTCTGCACGGCGTCAAAGCAGCCTAGGTCGGCTTCGCCGTTTGCTACTCAAGGCGCGCGAATCATTTTGTGAGGCGTGGCGGGACGCCGCCCCACAAAAGTCACAAGCGCGTGCGACTGGTTTCCTTGCGAAAACAACGCCGCATCCGATAGACACGCGGACGGCGTACTACACGCGAGGACTCCTTTGCACCCCATCAGCGCGGACAGCGCGGCCGTCGAGAACACAGTCCGGGTCTCGCCGACGGTCCCGTTCCAGATCCGCGGCCGCCTCTTCACCGCCATCGTGCTCGAGCTTAGCGGCGACGTGGATGATGCGTTCTACGCGGCCCTCGACGCCAAGCTGAAGCAGGGGGCCGCCTTCTTCGCCTATGTGCCGCTGGTGCTCGACCTCGAGAAGGCAGCGGGCAAGGTCATCGATTTCAAGCTGCTGGTGCTGGAAATGCGCACGCGCCGGCTCATGCTCGTCGGCGTGCAGAACGCCTCGCCGGAGCAGAAGCGTGCGGCCCAGCTTGCTGGGTTGATCACCCTCGGCGCCGGCCGCGAGATGCCGGCGGACGAGGCGCTCCGCCTCGGCGCTGCCACCTCGGCGGCACCGCGCGGCGCAACCAAGCTGATCACCGAGCCGGTGCGCTCCGGCCAGCGCGTCTTCGCGGATGCTGGCGACCTCATCATCATGGGCTCTGTCGGCTCGGGTGCCGAAGTGATCGCGCGCGGCAACGTCCATATCTACGGGACGCTGCGCGGCCGCGCGCTCGCCGGCGCCAACGGCGACGCCAAGGCGCGCATCTTCTGCCAGAGCTTCGAGGCGGAGCTGGTTGCCATCGGCGGCGTCTACCGCACCAGCGACGATTTCGAGGGAAGCCTGCTGAAGCAGCGCGTGCAGATGTATCTCGACGGCGATGCGCTGCGCATCGAGCCGCTCAAGTAGACCAGGAGGGAAATCGTGGCCAAGATCATCGTCATCACGTCGGGCAAGGGCGGGGTCGGCAAGACGACCACGACAGCCGCTATCGGCGCAGGGCTAGCGCTCCGTGGCAAGAAGACCGTCGTCATCGACTTTGACGTGGGCCTGCGCAATCTCGACATGATCATGGGCTGCGAACGCCGCGTGGTGTTCGACTTCATCAACGTGATCCAGGGCGACGCCAAGCTGAACCAGGCGCTGATCAAGGACCGCCGGTTGGAGAACCTCGCCATTCTCCCCACCTCGCAGACGCGGGACAAGGACGCACTCTCCCGCGAGGGCGTCGAGCGCGTGATCAACGAGCTGAAGAACGACTACGACTACATCATCTGCGACAGCCCGGCCGGCATCGAGCGCGGCGCGCATCTCGCTATGTATTTCGCCGACGAGGCGGTCGTCGTAACCAACCCCGAAGTGTCGTCTGTGCGCGACAGCGACCGCGTCATCGGCCTGCTCGCCAGCAAGACCCGCCGCGCCGAGAAGGGCGAGCCGCCGGTCAAGCCGCACCTGCTGCTGACGCGCTACGATCCGGACCGTGTCGCCCGCGGCGACATGATGAAGATGGAAGACGTGCTGGAGATCCTGTCGATCCCGCTGCTCGGCATCATCCCCGAGAGCCCGACGGTGCTGAAAGCCTCGAATACCGGCACGCCGGTGATCCTCGACCAGAACTCCGTCGCCGGCAAGGCGTATGCGGATGCCGTCTCGCGCCTGATGGGCGAGCAGACGGAGATCCGCATGTTCCAGGAGCGCCGCGGCCTGTTCCAACGCTTCCTGCGGAGGACGGCATGAACCTGCTAAGCTTCTTCACGCGCAACCGAAGCGGCTCGGCGGAGACGGCGAAGGAGCGCCTGCAGATCCTGCTTGCGCACGAGCGCATGGACCGCTCGGGTCCGGACTTCCTGCCGAAGCTGAAGAACGACATCATCGACGTGATCCGGAAATACGTGCCGGGCGCGGGCGACAAGGTCGACGTCAAGCTCGAGCGCGGCGGCGACGTCTCCACGCTCGAGATCGACATCGAGCTTCCCGGCCCGCAGCAGGCGAAGTCGAAGCACGCCGGCCGCGCCACCACGCCGGCGTTTGCGAGGTAAGCGCACTCTTCCGCGTAGGGGCGGGCTTCAGCCCGCCCGCGATCTCGCTGGCGGCGGACGCCGTACGCGTCCTTCCGCTAATGGGCCATCAGCACCGGTGTTGCGGCCGCGTTCTTGAGCACGTGACGCGTCGCCCCGCCCAGGAGCATCTCGCGCACGCGGCTGTGCGCATAGGCGCCCATCACCAGCATCGCCGCGCCAGCCTCCATCGCGGTTGCGAGCAAAGTCTCGCCGACGGAGCGCGAGTCCGGCGCTACCACGCGCGCCGTCGCACTGACTCCATGGCAGCGCAGATAGGCGAGCACATCCGCCTGCGAGGCTTGGCGGCTTGCGGCATCGCGGCCGACGCTGACTACCTCGACGGCCTGCGCGCGCTGCAGGAAGGGAATGGCCGCCGAAACGGCGTGCCAGCATTGCAGGCTCTCGTCCCAGGCGATCATCGCGGTGCCGGAGAGATCGCCGGCAAAGCGCTCCGGCGCCAGCAGGACCGGCCGCTGCGTGCGCAGCAGCAACCGCTCCGCGACATCCTTGAGCACGGCGGCCACCGCAGCGCTGGTGGCGACCATCAGGTCGAAGCCGCCGGCGCGCTCGACCGCCCGCTTTTCGTACTCGCCCTCGACCTCGCGCCAGGACGCGGCCGGCAGGCGCTCGACGGGGTCGTTCTCAGCGACGACGGGAATCCCTTCGAGCGCGCAGGCCTGCATGAATTGCTGCCGCTTGTCCTGCACGCGCTTCTCGCGCTCCTCCACCAGCCAAGTCGAGGACTGCACGACCGCCGTGCGCGCGGAATAGCCCTCCTGCGCGAAGCCGATATTGGCGCGGGCCGGAATCGGCTCGCTGATGCAGAGGGCCTCGACATAGGCCTCCAGCGTCTTCGCGGCGCCAAGCGCCATGCCGATTTCGCTGGTGTGATCGACGGAGGCGGGAAGGGGAACCAGAATCCGCTTGATACTCATGGCGCGCTCCTCCTGTCAGGTCCTTGCCTCGGCCGCGCCGAAGCTGCCGCCTTCGCCGCGGCAAGACATCGCGCGGTGGCGATCGGAACCCGCAGGGCTGCGCCCACTGGATGCCCTCGACGGGCTCCACGTAAGTAGAACGCGGAAACGCTCGAAAGGTGCCCAAGCTTGGCCGGGCACATATCTCCCGCCGCGGTGGGGTGCTGGCTTCGGCTCGAAATCTTCGGAAAACTTCTGGCGACTTCCGGAAACACGGCAGAAGCAAAAACCGCGTAGAACCGCGTGATTCGAATCCCCGTAGTACCGAGAGGAGCGTCATGACCGTGCACATTCGCCCTGCGCAACCGTCCGACGCCGAGGCATGCGGACGCATCATCCACGACGCCTTCAAGGCCATCGCCGAGCGCCACAATTTCCCGCCGGACTTTCCGGACGTGAAGACGGCGACCGAGCTCGCGCGAGCGTTCGTCGCGCACCCCGCGATCTACGGCGTCGTCGCCGAGGCGGACGGGCGCGTCGTCGGCTCGAACTTCCTGTCGGAGGGCGATCCGATCCGCGCCGTTGGCCCCATCACCGTCGACCCGCGCCGGCAGGACAACGGCGTCGGCAAGCAGCTCATGAAGGCGGTGATCGAGCGCGGACGCGGCAGTGCGGGCATCCGGCTGCTGCAGGCCGGCTACCACATGCGTTCGCTGTCGCTCTACGCCTCGCTCGGCTTCGAGGTACGCGAGCCGGTCGTGGTGATGAGCGGTCGTCCGAAGAGCGCGCCGGTAAACGGTGCCGCAGTGCGCCGCATGACCGCGGCGGACGTAGCCTCGTGCGACGCGCTGTACCAGCGCGTCCACGGCATTTCGCGTGCGAACGAGATTGCGGACGCAGTGCGGATGTTCACACCCGTGGTGCTCGAGCGCGACGGGCGCATCGCCGGATATCTGACCCATCCGTCCGTCTGGCTGATGAACCACGGCGTCGCGGAGAGCGACGATAACATGAAGGCGCTGCTGCTCGGTGCTGCGGCGCTCCAGGCGGAGCCGCTCTCGTTCCTGCTGCCGACGCGGCAGTCGGGCCTATTCCGCTGGTGCCTTGCCGAAGGGTTGCAGTCGGTGATGCCGATGACCCTGATGACGATGGGCCAATATAAGACGCCGGCGGGCAGCTACATGCCGTCGGTCCTTTATTGACGCGGAGTAGCGCGGCGCGCTACTCCGGCATGCCGGCGCGGCGCAGCGCGTCGAAATAGCGCTCCATGTCCTCCGGCCGCTTCCACGGCACGGCGGCGCGGGTCTTCGCGATCGTGGCGCCCGGCGCGATGCGGAAGAGCGGGGCCAGTGCCGCGCGCGCCTCTTCGATCCGGCCGAGCGAGGCGAGGCTCGCCGCGAGCACGCGGTGCGCGGTCGCGCAGTCGTCATAGAGCTGGATCGCCTTGCGCGACCAGTCCGCGGCGTCCTCGTAGCGGCCAGCCGACCACTCGGCGATGCCATAGAAGGCGTAGACCCAGTAATTGACCGGATCACGCGGGTTGAGGCGCAGCGCCTGTTTCAGGTGCTCGTGCGCCTTCTCCGCCTCGCCTGACAGCGCATAGAACCCGCCCCCGAGCATAAAGGCGACGGCGAGGTTGGGATTGAGCGACACGGCGCGCTCGAGCTGCCGCTCGGCCTCGTCGAAGCGGCGCATGAACAGCGCGACCATGCCCAGGATGGAATGCGCCTCGGCGTCGCGCGGGTCGATGTCGACCGCCTGCCGCGCGTTCGCATGCGCCGAGGCCATCGTCTGCGCCGGATCGGCGCTGCGCCCAATGAGCACGTCCCACACGTCGCACATGGCGTGGACGACATAGGCCCTGGCGAGGCCGGGATCGAGCGCCAGCGCCGCCCGCGCGAACCGGCGCGCTTCGATGCCGTCGGCCTCGGTCAGGCGCAGCGAATGCCAGACCGCGCGCATCAGGTTCTCCCACGCATCGAGGCTGGCAGGGTCCTTGCGCCGTGCGCGCTGCATCTCGGCGCCGATCAGCTCCGGAGCCACCACGCCGACGATCGACTCCGTGATCTCGTCCTGCACATCGAAGATGTCGCCGATGGCGCGATCGTAGCGCTCCGCCCACACATGCGCGCCGGTGGTGGCGTCAATCAGCTGCGCGGTGATGCGCACGCGGCTGCCGCCCTTGCGCACGCTGCCCTCCAGCACGTAGCGCGCGCCGAGCTCGCCCGCCACCTGCTTCACGTCCACCGCGCGGCCTTTGTAGGTGAAGGAGGAGTTGCGCGCGATGACGAAGAAGCTCTGGTAGCGCGACAGGCCGGTGATGATGTCCTCGGCGATGCCGTCGGCGAAATATTCCTGGTCGCGGCTCTCGCTCATGTCCTGAAACGGCAGCACGGCGATGCCCGGCTTCACGGCGGCACCCGCGCGCCGTCCCACCTCGCGGCCCTCCTCGTCGCGCACCATCTCCAGCCGCACGCGGTAGACGCGCAGCGGCTTCTGGATGTTCTTGACCTGCCGGTTGCCGAGATCGTCGAAGACGAGGTCGAGCTTGCCGACGACCTGCTCGAAAACACTGGCAGTGACGGAGATGCCGCCGGGCTCAGCCAGGCTCTCGAGGCGTGCGGCGATATTGACGCCGTCGCCCAGGATGTCGTCGCCGTCGATGACGATGTCGCCCAGGTTGATGCCGGCGCGGTACTGGATGCGACGGTCCTTCGGCACGTGCGCTTCCGCTTCGGAGATGGCGCGCTGGATGCGCACGGCGCTGTCGACCGCGCCGACGACGCTGCCGAACTCCACCAGCAGCCCGTCGCCGGTGGTCTTAACGATGCGGCCGCCATGCTCGCGCAGGACCGGCTCCATGATGTCGCGGCGGTGGGCGCGCTGGCGCGCGATGGTGCCTTCCTCGTCGGCCTCCATGAGCCGCGAGAACCCCACCATGTCGATCGCGAGTATGGCGGCCAGCCGGCGCGCCACGCGGGCGGTGGTGGTCAAGGCGCTCCTCCGCTCGGCATGCAAGCGGAGGTTACGTCCGCTTCATGGTCCGAGTCCATGCGCAACGGCGGGCAGCTGCCTGTCAGCGGGCTGCCGTGCCGATGCAAGCGCGGCGGCGACGCCGCGTTACTTCATCAGGCCGGCCGCGCGCAGCGCCTTCGTGATGACCGAGCTGGGGTCGAGTTGACTGCGCCAATCGCCCTTGTCGGCAGCGTTGCCTTCGCCGGCCGATTCGGACTCCGCCGCGCGGTCCGGTTCGGCATCAAGCACGCGGCCGTCTTGGTCGATCACGACGGTGCTCGTCGGTCTGCCGCTCGCGCTGCGCGGGCTCCGGCGCCCGTTCAAATCGCGCTCCGCGCTCTCAGCGGCCTGCGCCGCGGTCAGGCCCCAGAACTCCGCGATCCGGTATGTCGACGAAATGCCGGCATCGAGGAAGAAGGGGGCCGTGTGTCCGCAGGCGGCAGCGGCGTCGATAGGCGCGCCGTGCGCCATGCCCGCGATCGTGTACGCTTCGAGCATGGTTTCGCCCGCCGCATCGCGCCAAACGCGGCGGCGATGGCCGTCCACACCCATTTCAAGCGAAGGTGCTGCGCTGAGGCCGTGCACGTCCACCCATTGCTTGATGATCTCGTCGGCATTGGCGGGCTTCACGGTCTGGTCCGCATCGCCGTGCCAGACCGAGACTTTCGGCCACGGTCCGGCATGCGGCGATGCCGCGCGCACCAGATCGCCCCACGCACGCGCGGGCAGCACCTTGCCCTGGAACATCGCGTCGAACGCTTCCTGCACGTTCGTCGCGGATCCATACGGGAGGCCGGCGATGATGGCGCCGCCGGCGAACACCTCGGGATATGTCGCAAGCATGACGGAAGTCATGGCGCCGCCCGCGGACAGGCCGGTGGCATAGATACGGTTGCGGTCGATGCCGTGCGCCGTCTCCATGTACGCGATCATCTGCCGTATAGAGAGCGCCTCGCCGCGGTCGCGCATGGTGTTCTCGACGGCGAACCACGTGAAGCAGGTGTTCGGATTGTTCGTCCGCTTTTGTTCCGGCAGCAGCACGGCGAAGCCGAACCGGTCCGCCAGAACCGACCAGCCCGTGCCGAAATCATAGCCGCCCGCGGTCTGTGCGCAGCCATGCAGCGCGACGACCAGCGGCGCGCCGGGCTGCAGATGCGCGGGAACATAGGTGAACATGCGCAGATTGCCGGGATTCGAGCCGAACCCCGTCTGCTCGGGAAGAATGGTCGTCCGCGGCGCGCCGCCCTCCGCGCCGGCGGAGGACTTAGCGGACGCGAGAAATTTGTTCCATTGACGGCGATAGCGGGCGAGTTTGGCGGTCGTTTGTCCTAGTCCGAGCACGCGGTACTCCTGTTAGGCTGCAGCTGAGTCCGCGCCCGGACATTTCCCCCATCAGCGATCAAATTGTTTTTCCGCCTTGGATTCTTTACCCGGCGAGTTTCATTACATGGCTCCCCGGAGAGCCATTGCAATGCACGATGTTGAACGATTGCGGCGAGATGTTGATGGATGGCGCGTTGCGGCCGCGCTTGTCAGTCACCGCCGGACTCCGCCAGAAGGCGATCGCGGTGGTGCTGACGATGCGGCCGCAGCGCGTCCAGAACGCGCCGTTCTCTCACATGGAGAGCTTCGTGATCTTCGTGCCGGAGAGCGATGCGTCGACCATCAACCCGCCCTGCGTCAGCACATACCCGACGATAGGCCGCTGCGCCGTTTGGGTCGTGACCGTTCCGCTGGCGCCCACATTGATCAGGGCGACCGACGCGTCGCCGCCGACCTGCCATCCGTCGCTTGCCCGGAACCTGGAAAGGGCATCGTCGGTCATGAACAGGATGTAGATGGACTTCTCCTGAGCGCC
>DATAAP010000574.1:0-10587 GCA_036260035.1 Alphaproteobacteria bacterium
CGAGGATGGTGCGCGACTTGCGCCAGTGTCGGCTTGGCAACGCGTTTCACAACCTTCGGAAAACAGATTTGGCACATTCGCCGAGGCGCGGGCGCATGTTCTAGGTCCTGCATTGCCAGAGAAGAGCAATGTGTTTTGGAACCAAGGCTATCTTGATGTCGCTCTCGAGTATGCAATTCGATCGGACCGCTCCGCATTCGCCTTAGACATCCTTGCCTGGTCTGGCTTGTCCGGCCGGGTCAAGGTGTTTGTGCAATATCTCCCACCAAGGGGCGATCCGCGCGTCTTTCAAGTACATGGAGGTCACGGCTGGCTTGAGTTGGACCCAAGCTGGTACGGCGCCGCGTCAACCTTCGTGGTGCTTGGCTTTGAGCACATCCTTGGCGGAATCGACCATCTCTTGTTCTTGCTCTGCCTCCTCTTGCCATTTCGTATGAGCCATATCTGGCATCTGGCGGGGATCATTACGGCCTTCACGGTCGCGCATTCGATCACGCTGATCGCATCCGCCATGGGCGCGGTGCCGACGGGCAACTGGTTCCCGCCGCTTATTGAAGCACTGATCGCGATTTCCATCTTGTACATGGCTTGCGAGAACATCATCAGCTCATGGCTGCAACGACCCGTCGATGCCTTGCGCTGGCGCTGGCTCATCGCCGGCTTCTTTGGCCTGATACATGGCTTCGGCTTCTCGTTCGTGCTTGAACAAGATCTTCAGTATGCCGGCCCGCACATACTGGTATCACTGATCGCGTTCAATCTGGGTGTCGAGGTGGGGCAACTCGCGTTTCTCATGGTAGTTCTTCCGTCTCTGGTGCTGGCGCTGCGTCGTCTCGACGTTCAGCGTATCGGCGTGATTCTGATTTCTGCGGTCGTGGCCCATACTGCCTGGCACTGGATGCTTGAGCGTGGATCCGCGCTTCGCTTTGTGCGCTGGCCGACGCTGGAGGTCTCTTGGAATACAATATGGCTTCTTGCGATTGTGATCATGCTGGTCGGCGCGACATCGGTACTCGTTCTGCGTGCCTTACGGAGTAAAAGAGCTCCGTGGTCGGGCGCGCGGGATCAGGATCCCAAAGGTGCGTTCAGACTGTAATCCCATCACCGAGGAAGGTGGCGACAATGCGCGCCAAGAACCGCACTCGTCCACTGCGTGAGCGCATCAGATGGGATTTGAGCCTTGCACGAGTGCGACTAGGAAGGCCAGTGCACCAGCTGGCGCTACGAGAGCCCAGTCGATCGGATTTATGGCTTTAATCGCGGCCTACCGATTGATCGATACTGCATCGAGCATTTCTCTCCGAGCATGCCAATCATATATACGGCAATGTTCTAGAGGTAGAACACGCTTTGTGCCAAGGGCGGACGCTCAGCCTTCCTGGCGGAGATCGTTCAGCGCGATCATCTGGGCGCGCCGGTTCAAAGCCCGCCCGCAATCATCGATCCCCCTCAGATCGACGATCTGAGCCCGCTGATTTCTCTTGATGCTCACGCCGCCGGAAGTGACGAGGAGCAAGCGGTAAGCTCCTCAGGCACGAGCAAATACTGTCGGAGCGATCCATGTCTTGCCCGGCACAGCATCGAGCAGCTCCATCGTGTACGGGTGCTGCGGTCGCAAGAAGATCTGCTCGGTGGGGCCGGTCTCGACAATCTCGCCCAGCCGCATCACGGCAATCCGGTCTGAAACCTGCGCCGCGACGCGGAGATCGTGGGTGATGAACAGCATGGACAGGTTGAAGCGACGCCGGATGTCGTTGAGCAGGTCCAGCACCTGCGCCTGCACCGACACGTCGAGTGCGGAGACCGGCTCGTCTGCGATCAGCAGCTTCGGATTCAGTGCCAACGCGCGGGCGATGCCAATCCGCTGGCGCTGGCCGCCGGAGAACTCGTGCGGATAGCGGTCCATGGCGCCGGCATCGAGTCCGACCAGCCCAAGCAGTTCACTTGCCCGCGCGAACGCGTTGCCTTGCGGCATGCCGTGCGCAAGCATGCCGTCGGCAATGATCTGGCCGACCTTGCGGCGCGGGTTAAGTGATGCATAGGGGTCTTGGAAGATCATCTGCACCTGCGGGCGCAGGGCGCGCAGCCGAGCCGCGGACGCGTTGAGGAGGTCGGCGCCGCCAAACGAGACCTCGCCGCCATCCGCAGCGATCAAGCGGATCAGCAGGCGGCCGAGCGTTGATTTGCCCGAGCCGGACTCTCCGACGACACCAAGCGTCTCGCCTGCGCCGATCGTCAGGTCGACATCCTTCACGGCCGGGACGACGCGCTTCTTCGTGAATAGGCCGCCGCCGGTACGGAATGTCTTGGCGACGCGGCGTGCCGTCAGCAGCGGCGAGGTGTCGGTGACGGTCTTCCGCGGCTCCAGCCGCGGCACCGCGGCGATCAGCTTCTGCGTATATGGATGGCGTGGCGCGTTCAGCACGTCGGCGGTGCAACCGATTTCGACGATCTCGCCGTGCTGCATCACCGCGACGCGGTCCGCTATCTCCGCCACCACGCCGAAGTCATGCGTGATAAACAGCACGCCCATGTTGCGGCGGCGCTGGATCTGTTTGATGAGCGCCAGGATCTGCTTCTGCGTTGTAACGTCGAGGGCGGTTGTCGGCTCATCGGCGATCAACAGCGCGGGATCGAGCGCCAGCGCCATCGCGATCATTACACGCTGCCGCTGCCCGCCCGACAGGCGGAACGGATAAGCGTCGCGAAGCAGCTCCGGCGTCGGCAGGTTGACCGCGCGCATCAGCTCCAGAACGCGCTCGCGCCGTGCGGCAGCGGATAGGTCGGTGTGCACCTCGAGGATCTCCTCGATCTGCGCACCGGCGCGCATCAGCGGGTTAAGAGCCGTCATCGGCTCCTGGAAGATCATCGCCAGGCGATGGCCGCGCCAGGTCCGCATGTCCGCTTCGGTCAGCGACGCAAGATCGCGCCCCTCGAGCTCTATCGAGCCGCCGGCAATCGTCACTGACCGCGGCAGCAGCCGCATGATGGCGGCGGCAGTCAGCGACTTGCCGGAGCCGGACTCGCCGACGATGCACAGAATCTCGCCGGGCGCGAGATCGAAGCTGATGTCCTTGACGGCGAAGGCGCGATCCGCGTTGACCGGCAGGGCGACCTTGAGATTCCTGACGGAGAGAAGAGCCATCAGCGCCCCTCGCGCGACAGGCGAGGATTGAGCGCGTCGTTGAGCCCCTCGCCGACGAGGTTGAGTGCCAGCACTGTCAGCAGAATGGCGAGGCCGGGGAAGAAGCTCATCCACCATGCGGTGCGGATGACAGTGCGTGCGGCACCGATCATGAAGCCCCAGCTCATTAGGTTGGGGTCACCCAGCCCGAGAAAGCTCAGTGAAGATTCCGTCAATATTGCGGTGGCGACCATCAGCGAGCCGGCGACGATGATCGGCGACACTGCGTTCGGCAGGATCTCGACGAAGATAATGTGCCGCGCCGGCTGGCCGAGCACGACCGAGGCCTGCACGAACTCGCGCGTGCGCAGCGTCAGAAACTCTCCGCGCACAAGGCGTGCAACTGCGGGCCAGCTAACGATGGCGATAGCCGCAACGATGGACGCGATGCTGGGCGTGAAGATCGCGACCAGCACCACCGCGAAGACGAAGCTGGGAATGGTCTGGAAGAACTCCGTGAAGCGCATTAGCAGGTCATCGATGATGCCCCCGTAATACCCGGCCAGCGCGCCGAGGATTACGCCGACGATGACCGCGACCAGCGTCGCGACGAAGCCAATGAGCAAGGAGACGCGGGCGCCGTGCACTATGCCGGACAGGACATCGCGGCCGAGCGTATCCGTGCCGAGCGGGAACTCCGGGTCGAAGGGGCGTTGGAAGGGCGCACCCGTCATCTCCCACGGGCTGGTCGGGAACAGGAGTGGGCCGAAGATGGCGGTCGCCAGCACGAGCACGAGGATCGCGAGGCCGACGACCGCGCCCTTGTTGCGGCTGAAACGCTTCCAGAAATCGCGTGCGCCGTGCACGGCTTAGGCTCCCAGCTCGATGCGCGGATCGATCAGCGAGTAGACGACGTCCGTGATCAGGTTGAAGGCGATCACCATGAACGACGTTAGAAAGAACACGCCGAGCAGCACGTTGTAGTCACGCTGCAGGACGGCCTCGAAGGCGAGCCGGCCGATGCCGGGCCAGGCGAACACCGTCTCCACCACGATCGAGCCGCCGATCAGGTAGCCGGCTTTGACTCCGGCGATGGTGATCACCGGCAGCACGGCATTGCGCAAGATGTGGACGCGCACAATGCGGCTCTCCGGCAGGCCCTTGGCGCGCGCCGTGCGCACGAAATCTTGGTCCTTCATTTCAAGCATCGAGGCGCGAGTCATGCGCGCATAGACGGCCATGTGGAACAGGGCCAGCGTGAGGGCCGGGAGTACTAAGTGCCGCGACACGTCGAAGGCGAGGGCGGCGCCTTTGAGGTTGGCCCCGACGGTGTACATGCCGAAGGAAGGGAGCCAGCCGAGGGTCACCGAGAACAGCAGCACGCCCATTAGGCCGACCCAGAAGATCGGCGTCGCATAAAAGAACAGCGCAAAGACGGTGATCAGCGAATCCGACCACCGCCCCACCAACATCGAGGCGAAGACTCCGAGTGCGACGCCGACGACGAGCGACAGGACGAAGGCCGCTCCGGTCAGGAGCAGGGTCGCCGGCGCCCGCTCCATCAGCAGGTCGCTCACCGGGCGCTGCTGCCGGTACGAGAAGCCGAGATCGAGCGTAACGACATTCTTCACATACACAACGAGCTGCTCGTGCAGCGGCTTGTCGAGGCCGAACTCCTTGCGGAGCTGCTGCAGGAACAGCTCGTCGGCAGCCCCAGCCTCGCCGGCCATGACCGTCGCGGGGTCGCCGGGGGCGAGCCGCACCAGGACGAAATTCAGAACGATAATGCCGAGGAGGACGACGACGCCCTTGAGAACGCGTTGCGCGATGAACTGAAGGCGCTGCAAGTCGACGTTCCTCCCCGGCGCTGGTCGCTATTTCTGCGGCACCATGTAAACGTCGGCAAACGTGTCGCGCACCCCAATCGAGGAGGTTACCACGTTCCTGAACTGCTTGTTGATGAAGGTCGGGAAGTCGAGTTCCAGAATCCAGGCGACTGGCACGTCCTCGACGAGGATCTTCTGGATCTCGCTGTACATCGCTTGCCGCTTTGCATCGTCGACCTCGACGGCAGCCTGGTCGAACAGTTCGTCGACGCGCGGGTTCGAATAGCCGTTGACGTTGCTGAACAGCACCTTGCGGATGTTGCTGGAGACGTAGAGCCGGGAGACGCCGAGCGCCGGGTGGCCAAGCTGGCTGAGCACCTGGTGCGTCATCTCGTAATCCCAGTTCTTCACCCGGTCGCCCCAGGTCGCGACATCCGCCGTGCGGATCGTGACGTCGACGCCGACGCGGCCGAGCGCCTGCTTCGTGTACTCGGCAAGCCGCTTGTAGACGTCGCCATAGGGCAGGGCGTCGAGGGTCACCTTGGCGCGGACGCCGTCGGGCCCCCGCTTCAACCCCATCTCGTCGAGCAGCGCTTCCGCCTTCTTAGGGTCGTAGGAGTATTTCGGCACGTTCTGGTCATAGTGCGGGATGCTCGAATGGATAGGGCCGGTTGCGAGCTTGCCGAGGCCGAACCAGATGCGGTCCTTGATGAAGTTGCGGTCCATTGCGTGATAGACAGCCTGGCGGAAGCGGCGGTCGTTCATCGGCGGCGTGCGCAGGTTGAAGTCGAGCCAGACCATCTGCGCGAGGTACTCGTAGCCCTTGGTCGTTAGATCGAGATGCGGCAGCGCCTTGAGGCGCGGCACCTCGAACGTCTCGATGTCGGCGAACGCGGAGAGATGCGCTTGGCCGGTCTCCATGGCGACGACGCGCGCACTCGCGTCCGGCAGCACACGATAGTAGATCGCGTCGAGGTAGGGCTTGCCCTTCTGCCAGTAATCGTCGAAGCGCACGAGGTGGATGTGCGACCCGCGCACCCACTCGGCGAGCTTGAACGGGCCGGTGCCGATCGGCTTCTGGTTGGCGGGGTGCGCGCGGTAATCCGTGCCGTCATAGATGTGCTTCGGCACGATCGGCGCCGTGCTCGGCTCCCAGGCCATGATGAAAGGCGCGAACGGCTCCTTGAGCTTGAAGACCACCGTGTGCGGGTCGGCCGCGATGACATCCTCCGCCCGCTGCATGATTGGGCGCGAGCGCGGGTGGGTCTCGACCAAGTACTTCTTAGCCGTGAAGACCACGTCGTCCGCGGTGAACGGGACGCCATCATGCCACTTCACGTTCTCCTGCAGCTTGAAAGTGTAGGTTTTCCCGTCCGGCGAGATCTCCCACGACTTGGCGAGGCCGGGCATCGGCTTCAGGTCGAAGTCGTACCGCAGCAGGCTCTCGTAGATCTTGCCGCCGACGATCGCCGCCGGCGTCGTCTGGTTGATGCCGAGCATCAGGGTGGGCGGCTCTGGAGAGATGATGATGTTCATCGTCCCGCCGCGCTGCGGCGCCTGTGCGGACGCTCCGCTGGCAAGGAGAACGACGAATGCTACGAGAGCAGCGCGAACGATCGGGCGAAGCATCTTCCCTCCGGCTCTTCGGCGATATCGCAGCCTAAATTGTATACCGCGCGTAATGCAATATGTAATAACTATGGCCGCTCACGACGGCAGGGGAGCTCCAAATGGCACGCGCGATCGCGGTCGCCCGACTGTGGCTGGAAGTCAACTCGTTCTCGCCGGTGCCGACCGTGCTGCAGGACTTCCAGGCCAAGGAGTGGCTGCGCGGGCCGGAGACCCTGAAGACGTTCGACGGCACGCCGACCGAGCTCGGTGCGGTCGCCGCGTTCGCCAAGGCGCATCCGGACTGGGATGTGCAGGTGCTGCGCTGCGCAGCGGCGGAGCCCGGTGGGCCCATGGACGACGCGCTGTTCGATGAGTTCCTTGCCGAGCTCACGCGAGACCTGCAGGGGCGGCGCTGGGACGCGGTGTATCTGTCGCTGCATGGGGCACTGGCGACGCCGTCGCGCCCCAATCCCGATCGCGACGTGATCGCCGTCGCCCGCGCGGCGGTCGGGCAGACGCCGATCGGCGTGAGCTTTGACATGCACGGCAATTTCGGCCCCGACATCGTGGCGCTCGCCGATGTCGCCGCCGGGTACAAGACGTTGCCGCATCTCGACATGTTCGATGCCGCCGAGCGTGTGCTGAACCTGTTGACGGCTACGGTGGAGGGCCGCATCCGGCCGGTCGGTGCATTGGCGCGTCCAGGCTGTATCCTGCACAGCTTCAATATGCGCACGACCGACGGGCCGATGAAGGAGATCGAGGCGTTTGCTAAGGCGCAGACACGGGGGCGCATTCTGGACGTGACACCCTATGGCGGATTTCCCTATGCGGACTCGCCCTTCACCGGCGCATCGGTGATGGTCTATGCCGACGGAGACCGCACGGCGGCGCAGGCCGCCGCCGATGCGGTCGCGGCGGAGATGAAGCGGCGCGCGCCCGAATTCGCGGTGTCGCGGCCGGACGCGAGGGCGGGCCTCGCTCAGGCTTTGGCGGTCGGCGCCGGTCCGGTGGCAGTGCTCGAATCCAGCGACAACACGTATTCGGGCGGGATTGCCGATACGACCGGCCTGTTCGCGGCGCTCATGGAAATGAATCCCTCGGCACGGAGCGTCTTCGCCTATTTCCATGACCCAGACCTAGTCGCGCGCGCGCATGAGGCCGGCGCGGGCGCGCGCCTGGACGCGCAGCTCGGCGGCCGCGTGGCGCCGGCATTCGGCAGGCCGGTCGCCGTGCGTGCCGAGGTCGCAACACTCACCGATGGCGTGTTCGTCAGCGACGGACCGATGCAGCGCGGCATCACGGTACGGATGGGCCGGTCGGCCGTGCTGCGGACCGGCAATATCGATGTGATCATCACCGAGCGGCGTCAGCCGGTGAACGATCTCGCCTATTTCACGCTGCACGGAATCGACGCTCGGCAGGTGCGGCTCCTGTGCGTCAAGGCGAAGAACCACTTTCGCGCGGCATTTGCGCCAATCTGCGCCGCGGTGATCGAGGTCGACACGCCCGGCCCTGCCGGAATCGATCTATCGAAACTGCCCTACAGATACGCCCCGCGCGCCGAGCTGCCATAGGCGCTGGATCAGCTCCCGACGTGCAGCGGGGCGATCATCGAACGCAGTGCCGCGAGTACGCTGGGCGCGATGATGCGGCTGGTCTTCGGATTAGCCTCGGACGGCCGGTTGCGGCTTGTCATCGACAGCACGACGTCATCCGCCTCGAGCTCCACGTTGTGGATGGCGCCCGGAATGGCCGGATCGGCCCAGATGTCCACCAATGTTTTGTCGAAGCCGACGCCGGCAAGGCTCAGCGAGATCGCAACATTGAAGTGCCGAGGGAAAGCGGCCGCCGCTTCGCGGGCAGTCCCGTTGAAGACCTGGACGGCTTGCTCGAGCGGCTTGGTGAAATCGAAGCCGCGCTTCTGCAAGTATTCCTCGCCAATGAACGACGCGGGTTTGATGCGCGAATTAAGCTTGACCGAGCGGATCGTGCCCTCGGCGGCGCAACGGATCGAATCGAGGCCGGGCAGCGCGCCGCTGGCGATTCGGATGCGGCCCGCGTGCCGCTCGGCGAAAGCGACCATGTCCGGGAAAGCCGGGACGCCGCCGGCGCTGAGCGCCAGCAGGAGGCGGCCCTCCCGCAGGACCGTGCGCGCGACCTCCGGAAAGGAATCCGCCGTCGCGCATTCGACGACGATGTCGGCATGCGCGGGCAGTTCGGCCAGCGGGACGATCTGGGGTCTGATCGTCTTCAGCGAACACGCGTTGCGGCGAGCCTTCTCGAGGTCGCGCGCGCTGATCGCCGTCAGCTCGGCCTGTGCCAGGGCGCCCTCGTCCAGGCGCCGTGCGAGGAACTGGCCGACGCTGCCGAAACCCGCGAGCCCGACGCGGAGTCGCTTCGTCGCCATCAGGCGTCCGGCACCGCGCCCATCAGCGCGGCGTACTCCTTGATATCTTTCGCCGACCATAGTGCTGCGATGCACTCCGCCAATGCCGTGATACGCGCCGGCCGCGCGATGGTCCCGGCGAGCTGGTTGAACTTGGCGCGGATGTCCGCCTCGCTCATCGGCGCCTCCGGATAGCCGCGCGCAATACCGTTCTTCTCGCTGAATGTCTTGCCGCTCTTGGTCTTCACCTCGACGACGGTCTCGTAGCGGTTCGGGAACCCCTTATCGAGCTCGTCGTCCTTGATCACCGTCACGCGCTCCGACAGGCGTGCCACCTCCGCATCCGTCTTGCGGCGGTCGTTGAACAGGTCGACGACGCGCAGGCCCTCGCGCGACAGCGCCACGGGCAGGATGTACTGCGCGCAATGGCTCTTGAGCGGATTGTTGTCGATGCAATGTGTGCCGGAGCTGGGGAAGCGCAGCGTGATCGCCTCGACGTCCTCGATTTTCAGCATCTCGCGACGCGCGATGCCGAGCAGCGAGTCGAGGCCCGGATGCAGGAACGACACGCTCGAATACGGCTTGATCGCCAGCTCCATGATGCCGTCGAAGCGCACGCCCAGTTCGTCGGTCATATGATGCTGCGCCGGCTTGCGGCTGAAGGCGCGGAACACGGTGTGGCCGTGGTCGAAGATGCCGATCGGTCCGCCGAAGCCGCGCGATGCCAGCATCGCCGAGGTGACGCCGTTGCGCGCCGCCATGCCCATCTGGAACGGCCGCGAATTCTCGGTCTCATCGGACTCCCACGCCATCAGGCCGGAGGCCTGGCAGCCGGCGAGGCCGAAGGCTTTCGTGACCTGGTCAGCATTGAGGCCGAGGAGGAACGACGCCGCGGCGGTCGCGCCGAAGCAGCCCGTCACGGCGGAAGGGTGGAAGCCGAGATTGTATTGCTCGACCGGGCCGAGCGCCATCGACAGCCGGTACTCGATCTCGCAGCCCAGCACAACGGCCGCGACGAACTGCGCGCCGTCGGCGCCGGTCAGCTCCGAGACCGCGAGCGCCGTCGGGATCATCACCGCGATCGGGTGCAGCACGCCCTCGGGATGGTGCGGCTCGACATCGCAGGCATACCCCATCGTGCCGTTGGCCAGCGCTGCGTTCACGACGTTGGTCTTGAAGCCGTGGCCGATCACGCTGGCGTCGGGCGCGCCGCCGAGATCGGCGGCGAACTTGGCGATAAGGCGGCCGGTCGAGATCTTCGGATCGGCCGCCGCGAGCAGCGCGCCGCTGCCGTCGAGGATCATCTGGATCGCGCGGGCGCGAACCGCCTCCGGAACATCCGCTGCTTTGAAAGTGCCTACGTAGTCTGCCCAAGCCTGTGTCAGCGGGCCCATCCCCGACGATGCCATGTCTTTCTCGTGTGTTGCGGTTGTAGATGCCTGTATGGGGCGGGCGCCCTATGCGGAAGAGCGGCGTCGGCCTTTCGCCGAAGCGGCCGGTGCCGCGTACTCGCCCATGTAGATGCGCGCGTAGCCCTCGCGGATGACATCGACGATCTGGTCGAGGCGGCGGCTAATATGGCTGTTCATCGCCTCGGCGCATTTCTTCGCGTCGCGCGCCTTGAGTGCCGCGAGCAC
>DATAAP010000575.1:0-9623 GCA_036260035.1 Alphaproteobacteria bacterium
CTCGCCGCGCTGGTCTGCCAAGGCCACGGGCAGCGCGGGCCTTGCCGCACCTATCTCGAGAATACGGTTAAGCATCTTGACCAGCTCGGCGTCCCCGACAAGCGCCTGCACGAGCTGCTGCAGAAGGTCCGCGCGCTGTCGGCGTGAGAGCTTCCCGGACCCTGTGAGCTGCCTCACAGGCAGCCGGCCGGCCCGGCGCTATGTTGCAAAATCAGTTGCTACACACACCAAGACTGCCATGACCATGCTGAGAATCCGGGCGCGCGAGGCCCGCGACGTCGTCGTCGCCGCGAAGGCCGTGAACCTGCAGGGCGGAGTGCGGCTGTCCTATGTCGAGACCGGCAATCCGGGGGGACCGCCGGTCATCCTGTTGCACGGGTATACGGATTCGCTCCGCTCCTTCGATCTTCTGCTGCCGCACCTGCCGGCGTCGTATCGCGTGGTCGCGCTCTCGCAGCGCGGCCACGGCGATGCGAGCCGGCCGCCGCATGGTTATCGTCCACGCGACTTCGCGGCCGATCTCGCCGCATTCATGGATGCGCTCGGCATCCAATCCGCGGTGATCGTCGGCCATTCGATGGGCAGCCAGGTCGCGCTGCGCTTCGCGATCGGGCATGCCGCGCGTGTCGCCGGACTGGTGCTGATCGGCGGCTTCGCCTCGCTCGGCCGGAACCCGGTCATGCGCGAATTCTACAAGGCCAGCGTCGCGCCGCTGTCAGACCCGATCGACGCAGACTTTGCCCGCGAGTTCCAAGAGAGCACGCTCGCGAATCCGGTCCCGCCGGCGTTCCTCGACACGGTGGTCGCGGAATCGCTCAAGGTGCCTGCACGCGTCTGGCGCGGCGCGCTCGCCGGCCAGATGGAAGAGGACGTGACCGCCGAGCTCCGCGCGATCCACGCGCCGACCTTGCTGCTCTGGGGCGACCGCGATGCGCTCGTCAGTCGCGGCGATCAGGATGCGCTGGTCGACGCCATGCGGAACGCCGTGCTCGTCACCTATGCCCGCATAGGCCACGCCGTGCACTGGGAGGCGCCTGGACGCGTTGGCGCCGATCTCACCGCGTTCGTCGACACGGTCGCTGCCTAACTACGCGGCACCGGCGCGCTCGCGCAGCCACACCACGAGCGCGTCGGCGAAGGCCGTCATGCTGCGGTATTCGCGCATCGCCGGCGGCAGGTTCTCGATCGCGCTTGCGAGGCGGCGTGCCGCTCCGGCGTCCTGCGCGATCTCGCCGACCGGCCGGATATAGGTGCGGATGGTGAACAGCACGTCGCCGCTCTTCGGCAGCCGCCGCAGGGTCTGCCGCTCGACGCGCAAGGAGATGTCGCTGCCGAACGCGGCGGGGTCGACTCGATCGATTTTGGGTGCCATGGGCTGGAACGGTTCTGACTGCGCGTGGATCGTCCAGTTGACCCGCCAGACCGGCTTGTCGACCAAGATACGATCGAAGAAGCGGTCGACGGGTGCTCCGAGCGACGCGGCATAGCCGGGTACGGGGTCGTGGATGGCGGCGAGGGTGCGGCCGATCTTGTCGGCGAGCCGCCAGCGCGAGGGGAAGCACACGCAGGCCGCGGCGAGGACGTAGCCGCTGCCGGTGCGACGCATCAGGCAGAGATCCTCCGGCACCAGGCGCGAAGCGGTCTCCAGCGGATGCACGCCGGGCGTGCCGATGCCGATCAGCTCGCCGGTTGCGGCGACGGCGATGGTCGTGTTCATGCGCGGGTATTGCGTGGGAAAGCGCCGCGGCAGGTGCTCTGCAAGCAGGTCGAGGACCTCGGCGCCGGCTGCCTCGGTGCCGGGCAGTGCTGCGAAGACGTCGTCGTGGCGCTCGGCGAGCAGGCGGCGTTTGGCCAGCAGCGTCGCCGCCAGCGTGTCGTCGATCTCGATCCAGTCGTCAGGCTTGAGCGCCAGCAGCCCCATCTGCAGGCGATGGGGCCCGGCCTCGAACGGCAGATACGTCATGCTGCGCGACCATAGCCAAGCAGCACCGGCCGCGCCAATGCGGCGATGAGGCCTACTGCGCCGCGCCGGATTGCGTCTCGGGGCCGGCGAAGGACTGCAGCACGGTATAGAGGTCGGGGTAGAGCTCGCGCACTATGTATTGGCCGTTGGCGTGCAGCCAACCATACGGGCACTGCCCGACGAAGCGCAGCACCGTGCCGACCTGCGCCTCGCCCGACGGGATCGCCTTGATGCAGCTCAGCACCGGCAAGGTCTTGCCGCCTTCGGTCTCGATCTCCCATTCGCGCGCCGAGAAATCCGGCACGGCGATCATGCTGGCCCAAAGCGCCAGCGCCACCCCACCGAGTCGCGTCATGCTGTCCTCCGCGTGAGAGTGATGTAACGCAGACGCGGTGCCGCGCGTGCCGTCGCAAGCAGCTTGGCAGTGCGGCGGAAGGTGTACTGCTAAGGTGGCAGAAGCGCCTCAGCCGTCGAGCCAGGCGCCGAGCCGGGCGATGCCGCCGAACGGAAAGAAGTGGAAGCCCGCGATGCCGAGCGCCGGGTCGGAAGCGGCGAAGCGCCGCAAGGCGACGACGAGGTGGCCGGGGTCGGATTCTGCGAGCAGGCGCGCGATCGCCGCCCCGCGCAGATTGAGGGCGCGGATCGAATTGCCGACGCCGCAGCGCAGCGCGAACTTCACCAACGTGGCGACGCTCGCAGGGCCCGCAAGTCCGACGCGCACCGGCAGGCCGATTCCCGCATCGCGCAAGGCTTCGATCCACAGCAGGATCGGATCGACCTCGAAGCAGAACTGCGTGACGATATGGAACCGCGCCGTCGACTGCGCCGCGAAATGCGCCTTTTCGCGCAGCGCCGCATCCAGCTCGATGGGACCGATGCGCGGGCTACCTTCGGGATGCCCGGCGATTCCGACTTTCGCGATGTCGTGCCGCTCGATCACGCCGCTGCGCAGCACATCCATGCTCGCCGCGAAGGGGCCCGCAGGTCGCGCGGCATCGCCGCCGATGACCAGCAGCTCGTCGACGCCGGCTTCGCCGCGCGCACGCGCGACGTAGTCCTCGAGCACCGCCGCACTTTCGAGCTGGCGCGCCGCGACGTGCGGCACCGGGTCGAAGCCCGCGCGCCGCAGCGCCGCGAGTGCCGCCACGATGGCGTGCGGCGCATCGCCGGGGATCCACGCCACATGGACCGTCGTGCCGGGCGCAAGGTGCTGCCTGCACGCATCAATGGCGCGCTTGTCGCGGGCGGTGATCTCGGTCGAGAACGCGCCGGCCAGATCGCGCAGGCTTTGCGTGGCGGGAATTGTGGCTGGCTTGTCGTTAGCCGTGGGCGGCATCAGTCGCGCCGCCGCGAGATGACGTAGGACTCATCGTAGAACCACAACCCGCCGCGCTCATGCAGCACCTCGCGCGTCGCCTCGATGTACCGGCCGTCGCGCGTCGCGGCGGCGAGCCTTTCGTCCTCGATCTGCGCCACATAGGTTGCTGCGTTCCACGCGGCGAAAAGGGTCGACGTGCCGATCGATCCGCTGAGCTCGGTCGGCAGCGTATGCATGTCGTAGCGGAACAGCGAGCGCTGGTCGGCATAGGCGTTGAAGTTAAGGTCGCGCCCGGCGGGGCCGAGCTCCTGCTTGACCGCCTTGAGGATCTGGTGGCGGTCAGTGCGGAAGGGGTCATCGTCGGGCCAGACCTTGCGGATGATCTCCATGCCGGGATCGTTGCCGTAAGAATGGATCGCGATCAGCCTGCCGCCGGGCCCCAGCGCGCGCGCCAGCGGTGCGATCACCCGCTTGGCCTTAAACTCGGCCGAGGCGCGCGCGCGATAGGGCTGCGAGGCGATCACCAGGTCGAAATCGGCCGGGGCGCCGCCGCGCCGCGGGATGATCGGATCGAGCAGGAATTTGTGGTCCTCGCGATAGAGCACGAGGACGACCGGCCGCTCGTAGACCGGGTTGCCGCTGGTGGGGCTCACCCGCGCCTTCCAGTTCTCGACCAGGAACGGCTGCAGGCCGGTGATCTGTTCCTCGAAGCGGTAGGCTGAGTTGCCGCTGAGCGGCACCTCGTGCCAGACGAAGCTGGCCGCGGCCGCAGGCGCGCGTGCGATCAGCCACGGCGCCTCTGCGTAATAGAGGTTGGTGAGGATCAGCACCGTCGCGGGATGCTCGAAGAAGCGGTCCGGCATCTTCTCGAGCGTGAGGCGGATGTCCTCGAGGCTGATCTCCTTGCCGACGATGTAGAACGGCATGGTCGCGAAGCGGTCATGCATCGCGCGGAGCGTGCGGGCCAGCACCGTGCCGTCGCCCACACCGGCATCGAAGATGCGCACCGCGGGCGGCCGCGGGTGGATGTTCGCAAGCTGCAGCGAGACCCGGTGCGCGATCACCCATTTCTCGCTGCAGGTATTGACGAAGAGCAGGTATTTCTGCCGGTTGTCGAAGAAGCGGAAATTCCGCTGCGGATCGCTGGCGGGCATCCCCGCGATCGCGGCAGACGCGGCGCGACCGTTGCGGCGAGGCGCGATCACCGCGGCTTGCTGCGCCTTGCCCGGCGGATTTTCCTCCATGAAGGCGCGCAGCCGGTCAAGGGTGGTCGTGGTGATGCGTCCGCCGTCGCGCAAGCGACTCACCAGCTTGCCGTCGTTGATCGCCAGCCGGCCGAAGGTCGACTCGGCAAGGCCGGCCTTCTGGCAATAGGCGGCAATTTCGCGGACGAGCTTGTCGGCGTTCATCCTCGCGCCCTCTTGGCCGGGCCTCGGTTGTGACGCAGATGCTCCGCTCGCCAAGGGCGAGGGTCAACCACATTCGGGCCCACTTATAGAGTGGGACGATACGTGGGATTTATCCCGCTAGCCGGTGCGCCGCGGCGCTCCGATGCTCACGCGCACTTGCTGTAATCGCAGCTTGTGCAGGTGTCGCAGCCTTCCTGGCGGATCAGCGAAGGGCTGCCGCATTTCGGGCACTGCCGCGCGTAACCCGACGGAATGCTCGCGCGCGTCGTGGCGTCGTCCATTTCCGGCATCGCGCTGATCTGCGCGCGCGTCTCGCCGACGACCGCGAGAAGCGGGCCGGCGGCGTAGGGATCGGCACCGGGGCGGCCCGACTGCAGGAAGCCGATATCGATCATGTGCCGCTCGATCACCTCGCCGATCGCAGCCAGCAGCGAGGGCACGTAGCGCCCGCCCATCCACTGGCCGCCGCGCGGATCGAACACGGCCTTCAGCTCTTCGACCACGAAGGACACGTCGCCGCCGCGGCGGAACACCGCCGAGATCATGCGCGTCAGCGCCACGGTCCAGGCGTAGTGCTCCATGTTCTTGGAATTGATGAACACCTCGAACGGGCGGCGCCGGCCGTCCATCACCACGTCGTTGATGGTGATGTAGATCGCGTGCTCGCTATCCGGCCATTTGACCTTGTAGGTCTTGCCGGGCAGCGCCTCGGGCCGGTCGAGCGGCTGGGTCATGTAGACGACCGCGCCCGCATCGAACGGATCGGCGGGCCGCGCCGGCGGCTTGCTGAAGGGCAGCGGCTGCTGCACGGGAGACGCCTTCTTCTTCGCCTCTTCCTTGAGCGCGAGCACCGAGCCGGTCACCGGATTGGGCCGGTAGGTCGTGCAGCCCTTGCAGCCGAGCTCGTAGGCCTGCAGGTAGACATCCTTGAACGCCTCGAAGGAGATGTCCTCGGGGCAGTTGATCGTCTTGGAGATCGACGCGTCGACGTATTTCTGCACCGCCGCCTGCATGACCACGTGGTCGCCCGGCGACAGGCGCTGCGCGTCGACGAAATAGTCGGGCAGCTCCGCTGCCTCGCCGAACCGGCGCTTGTAGAGGCGGTAGGCGAAGTCGCTCACTTCCTCCGTGCTGCGCGTGTTGTCGGGCATCAGCACGCTGCGCATGTAGCTGAAGCTGAACACCGGCTCGAGGCCCGAAGATACGTTGTCCGCCAGGATGGAGATGGTGCCGGTCGGCGCGATCGAGGTCAGCAGTGCATTGCGGATGCCGTGCTTCGCGATCGCCTCCTTCACGTCCTTGTCGAGTGCCGCGACCGTCTCGCCGGTGAGGTACTTGTCGCGGTCGAAGAGAGGGAAGGCGCCCTTCTCGCGCGCGAGCTCGACCGAGGCGAGATAGGCGTTGCGCTGCAGCCGGCGCATCCAGCCTTCGGTCAGCGCCACCGCCGCCTCGCTGCCATAGCGCGCGCGGCACATGATCAGCGCGTCCGCGAGCCCGGTGACGCCGAGGCCGATGCGGCGCTTCGCCTTCGCCTCCTGCTGCTGCTCCGGCAGCGGGAAGCGCGACACGTCGATCGTGTTGTCCATCATCCGAACCGCGAGCGGCACGATGCGGTCGAACTCCGCCTCGTCGAGGCGCGCATTCTCGGTGAACGGATCGACGATCAGTGCCGCGAGATTGATCGAGCCGAGCAGACAGGCACCATACGGGGGCAATGGCTGCTCACCGCAAGGATTTGTAGCGCGGATCGTCTCGGCGTAGTGCAGGTTGTTGCGGCGGTTGATGCGGTCAATGAAGATCACGCCCGGCTCGGCATAGGCGTAGGTCGAGCGCATGATCTTGTCCCACAGCTCGCGCGCGCGCACCGTCTTGAAGCTGACGCCGCCGAAGGTGAGCTGCCAGGGCGCGTCCTCCTTCACCGCTTGCATGAAGGCGTCCGTGACCAGGACGGACAGATTGAACATGCGGAGCCGCCCTGGCTCGCGCTTCGCCTCGATAAAAGCCTCGATATCGGGATGGTCGCAGGACAATGTCGCCATCATCGCGCCGCGGCGGTAGCCGGCGCTCATGATGGTGCGGCACATCGCATCCCACACATCCATGAAGGAGAGCGGGCCGGAGGCGTCCGCACCGACGCCTTTCACCGGCGCCCCCTTGGGCCGCAGGGTCGAGAAGTCGTAGCCGATACCGCCGCCCTGCTGCATGGTCAGCGCCGCCTCGCGCAGATGCGCGAAGATGCCGCCCATGTCGTCGGGGATCGTCCCCATGACGAAGCAGTTGAACAGCGTGACGTTGCGGTCGGTGCCGGCGCCGGCGACGATGCGGCCCGCCGGCAGGAACTTGAAATCCGCCAGCGCCGACTCGAATGGCGCCGCCCAGGTCGCAGGATCTTGCTCCTCGGCCGCGAGGGCGCGGGCGATGCGCCGCCAGGTGTCCTCCATGGTCTTGTCGACCGGCGCGCCGTCGGCGGCCTTGAGGCGGTATTTCATGTCCCAGATGCGCTGGGAGATCGCGGCGACAGGCTTCATGACTATGAGATGGGGCGAGGATCGAGTGGCGTCGAGTCTAGGCGTCCGGCCACGCTCCGGTCAAGCGATTGTTCTCGTTATGTTTCCCCAGCGCACGCCCACCTAAGCCATTGAAAGTTATCTATTCAGGGTGGTTGTCCCCGGCATCCACAGCGGGGCTGAACCTAGCGCTGCCGTGGGTTGTCCACAACTCTATCCACAACCGGAGAGGAGGCGCGCGCCTCCGCTTCCAGGCGGGCGCTGGCCGTTTCGATACGACGTTCCAGCTCCGCCATGAAGGCAGACTTGGCTAGGCCCGGGGCGATCGGGGGCAGTACCTCGACGACGATCTTGCCGGGATATTTGAGGAAGCTGCGCCGTGGCCAGAAGCAGCCGGAGTTAAGCGCCACCGGCACAACCGGGCAGCCGAGCCGCGCGTACAGCGCGGCGACCCCAGGCTGGTACGGCGCACGCCGCCCCGGCGCAACCCGTGTCCCCTGCGGGAAGATAACGATCTGGCGCCGGTCTGCGAGCGCCCTTTCCGCCGCGCGCAGCAGGCCGCGCAGCGCGGCAGCACCGGCCTTGCGGTCGATCGGGATCATACGCTGCTTGCGCGCGAGCCATCCGTATACCGGGATCAGCATCAGCTCTTTCTTCATCACATAGGCCGGGTCGCGCGCGATCAGATAGAAGATGAAGGTGTCCCACGCCGATTGATGCTTGCAGGCGATGATCACCGGCTGCCGCAGCAGAGAACTGTCGCCACGCAGCTCGTGGCGCAGCCCGACAACCACTTTGAGCAGATCGACCGTGCCGGAGGCGAGGCGCCGCGCGCACCACATCATGGCGGCGCGCGGCACCAGGGCGAGGGGCAGACTGAGCGCCAGCACCAGCGCGCTCCAGCTGAAGAACAGCACGTTGAAGACGGCCGAGCGCAGCCACAACATCGCCGTCACCCGCGCCGGCCCGGCGTCATGGCCATGCGCCCCAAGGTCAGCAGGTACTTGTTGTACTCGAGTGCGACCAAGGTGAACGTGCCGCGCCAGGCCCACCAGTCGTCGCGCTTGAAGGTCTCGGGCAGGACCGGATGCGGCACGATGCGCACCGCCGGCATGGCGCGGCGGAACTCCAGGACGCTGCGCGGCATGTGGTAATTGGACGTCACCAGCCGCAGGGAGCTGAATCCTTCCTTTGCCATCCACGCGCGCGACTCGTCAGCATTGCCGGCGGTGTTGTCGGCCGCGTAGCCGAGCTCGACGCAGCAGGCGACCGTCAGCGGCGGCGATCCGGCGACGCGCAGCAGCTCGTTCAGCTCGACGCCGCGCGCCACACCCGAGACCAGCATCTTCTTCGCGCGAGCCTCGACCAGCAGCGAGAATCCTTCCTTCAGGCGCAGCGGGCCGCCGGTCAGTACAATGATTGCATCCGTGGTTTCGCTGCGGTCGGCCGGCACGCGCGGGATCGCCTCGGCGAACCACACCAGCCCGACCGCGTACAGACCGATCGCCATGCCCAGCCCGAAGGCGGTCGTGCGCGAGAACAGGGCGGAGGAGACGCGCCTCATGCCTTTCCGTCGAGGATCGTTGCGACGGCGGCGGCGAGATCGTCGTGCACCGCGACCGGCAGCACATCATGCGGCACGCCCTCCGCCTGCGTCTTCGTGCCGCTGCCGGTGCGCACAAGATGGCGCGCACAGCCGGCCGCCTTCGCCGCCTGCAGATCGCGCAGCCCGTCGCCGATCATCGCCGCGTCGGCAGGATCGATGCCGAAGCGGCGCAGCGCCTCGCGCAGCATGCCCGCCGCGGGCTTGCGGCAGCCGCAGTTTTCCCATGGCGCGTGCGGGCAGAAATAGATCGCATCGAGCCGTCCGCCCTCGTGCGCCAGACGCTCGCGCAGGTGCTCGTGGATCCGCTCGAGCCGCTCGACGGTGATGATGCCGCGGCCTACACAGGACTGGTTGGTGCAGAGCGCCACCTTCAGGCCGGCTCGGTTGAGGCGCGCCACCGCCGCGGCGGCGCCTGGGATCATCACCAGCTCGCCCGGGCTCTTGACGTAGTCCGGGCGGTCCTCGTTGAGCACGCCGTCGCGATCGAGCAGAATCAGCCGCATTACACAATACCACGCAGTGCGCGCATCACCGTCCACCATGCTGTCACCGTCGCCACCGCGACGATAGCCACCGGCAGAAAGGTGAGCAGCGCGAAGTCCGAGATGCCGAGCAGCGGACCCGCCAGCATGGCGGGCGCCTCGCTGTCGACGGCGATATTGGTCTGCGCGCTGAGCGCCAGTCCGAAGAAGACCAGCAGCGCGACGACCATGCCGCCGAACGCGCCAGCGATGCTGCGCAGCAGCACCAGCCGCGCGAACTGCCGCGCGATATAGGCGTCGTGCGCGCCCATCAGATGCAGCAGCTCGATCGCCTCGTG
>DATAAP010000576.1:0-1894 GCA_036260035.1 Alphaproteobacteria bacterium
GCAAGGTCCGATGACACGGCAGCGCCCCGCGCCGCGTCAGTGCGGCAGCGGCGTGCCGCCGCCCCACACATAGATGCCGGCGAACAGGAACAGCCACACCACGTCGACGAAGTGCCAGTACCAGGCGGTGAACTCGAAGCCGAGATGCTGCGTCGGCGTGAAATGGCCGAGCTCGGCGCGGATCAGGCAGACGATCAGGAACGCGGTGCCTATCAGCACATGCGCGCCATGAAAGCCGGTCGCCATGAAAAAGGTCGCGCCGTAGATGTGGCCTGAGAAGGTGAACGCCGCGTGCGTGTATTCATACGCTTGCACGCAGGTGAACAGCACGCCGAGCGCAATGGTCGAGACCAGTCCCCAGCGCAGGCCTTTGCGGTCATTTTCCAACAGCGCGTGATGCGCCCACGTGACGGTCGTGCCGGAGGTGAGCAGGATGAGCGTATTGAGCAGCGGCAGGTGCCAGGGATCGAACGTGCTGCGGAACGTGCCGTTGGCGGCCGGCGCGGGAGGCCAGGTGCCCGGAACGGTGCAAGCGGCCACGTCGGTCGTACCGCAGCCGAGCAACGCATTGCGCATCGCCTGGTGCACGTCGGCGGGAAACAGCGCGGTGTTGAAATAGGCCCAGAACCAGGCGACGAAGAACATCACCTCCGAGGCGATGAACAAGATCATGCCGTAGCGGTGCGAGATCTGCACCACGCGCGTGTGATAGCCCTTGTAGGTCGCTTCCCGCGCCACATCGATCCACCAGCCGATCATGGTGTAGGCGACGCCGGCGACGCCGACGAAGAAGATGATGGGCGCAGCCGCGGTCGTCTGGTGCATCCACAGGATCGCGCCCACTGCCATGATAAACACCGAGACGGAGCCGACGATCGGCCACGGCGACGGATCGACCAGATGATAGTCGTGCTGCGGCTTGGCGTGAGCGTGAGCATCGGCCATCGAAAGTGTCTCCGTCAGTTCGTCTTGCCCGAGTTGGCGTCTGCGCTGCCGATCCGCTGCGGCTCGCTCTGGCGCACCCGATACATGGTGTAGGACAGCGTGATGGTGTTGAGATTGTCGAACTCGGCCTCGGCGGCGAGCTTCGGATCGATGAAGAACACCACCGGCAACTCGCGCCGCTCGCCCGGCGCAAGGCGCTGCTCGGTGAAGCAGAAGCAGTTGATCTTCTGGAAATAGGCCCCGACCGTGGGCGGCGACACGTTGTAGGAAGCGTTGCCGACGATCTCGCGGTCGGATTCGTTGATCGCGATATAGTTCACGGTCAGCACGCCGCCGACCGGCACTTCGACGAAACTCGCCTCCGGCGCAAAGCGCCAGGGCAACCCGCTCGCGATGTTGGCGTCGAGCCGCACGATTATCTTGCGATCGAGCACGCTGGCAGGTGCCGACTTTGCGACCACCGGCGTACCCGCGAAGCCGGTGGTGCGGCAGAACCAGTCGTAAAGCGGCACCGCGGCATAGGCCATTCCCACCATCGCGGCCGCGAACAGGCCGCAGCACGCGGCGACCAGAAGGTCGCGGCGGCGGCGGGTGTCTGTAGTGGGTGTGCTCATGACAGACTCACAGCGGACGGTTCAGCACCCCCGGTCCCTTGACCAGAGTGATGACATAGAACAGCACGACCAGCACGCCGAGCACGAGCGCGAGCGCAATCGAGCGCGAGCGGCGGCTGCGCTTCTGCTCCTCGGTAAGCTCGACCCGCTCGGGTTTGTCATCCATCGCGTCCTCATCCGGCGACGCGCCCTGCCAGCGTTTCGATCAGCAGCACCGCAAACAGCGCGAACAGATAAAGGATGGAATAGCCGAACATCTGCCGCGCGGCGACGGTCGCGCGTTCGCCCTCAGTGCGGGTGCAAACACGCCACGCCAACGCAACCATCAGCGCACC
>DATAAP010000577.1:0-6256 GCA_036260035.1 Alphaproteobacteria bacterium
ACGCCTGGATGCGCGCACGCGCCGTCGTCAGCGCCTCCAGGCGTTCCAAGCCCAGATCCGCGCCAACGAGATCGCGCTGGAGGGCGTCGAGCAAGAGGCTCGCGTCGGCTCGCGCACCGTGCTCGACGTGCTCGACGCCGAGCAGGAGCTGCTCGATGCCAAAGTCAACCTGGTGCGGGCGCAGCGCGACGAGATTGTCTCGGGCTTTCAGCTCGCCGCGGCGATGGGGCGCTTGACGGCGCAGAACCTGAAGCTCCCTGTTGAGGTCTACGATCCTACCCTCTACTACAACCGTACGCGCGAGCGCTGGATCGGTACCGACACTGGCGACGAAGAGAAGCAGGCAGGACGCTGAAATCCAAGCGATTCCCGGTTTTTTACACTGGCATTGATAATTCTACTGACGTAGCTTGCACCAACAAATGAGCCGGCCATGACCGACGCAAAGAATCAGCAAGCTGAACCGTCGATGGAGGAAATTCTCGCCTCCATTCGCCGGATCATTTCCGAGGACACGGACGCCGGCAAGGGACAGGCTGCGGCGCCGGCAGCGCCTGCCGTCGAGCCTGCGCAGCCAGCTGCTGCGGCACCGCCTCCACCGCCGCCGAAGCCCCAGGCTGCATCGCCGCCTCCACCTCCCAACGAGGTGCTCGAGCTCACCGAGATGGTCGGCGACGACGGCAAAGTCACTGAGATCGCTGAGGATAAGCCGAGCGCCCCGCCATCTCCGCCGCCGCCAATGCCGGCCGCCGACGAGGACGACAAGCTCGTTTCCAGCCAGGCCGCCAGCGCGGCTGCCGGCGCGCTCGCCGGGCTTGCGGCGGCCTCGCGCAAGCCCGATATGAGCGGCAACCTCATGGGGCTTGGGAACGGCAGCATGACCTTGGAAGAAATCGTCCGCAGTGAGATGCGCCCGATCCTGAAGGCGTGGCTGGACGAGCACCTGCCACCGCTAGTCGAGCGTCTGGTGCAGCGAGAAATCAAGCGGATCACCCGCCAGGTCGACGAGCCCTAAGCGTCGCCGTTCACGAGCAGAGATGGCAGACGCAGAGACCCCGCCGGGGACACTCGACAAGACTTTTCGGCCCGCAGAGATCGAGGCGCGGCACTACGAACGCTGGGAGCGCGCCGGCGCCTTCAGGCATGGCCGCGTGGTCGCGCGGGCGCAGCAGCCCCTTGCATCCGCGCAGCCGGCGGCTGGCAGCAAGCCGCCCTACGCCATATTCGAAGCGGAGGATGTCACCGGCCAGCCGTATTCGGTCGTCATCCCGCCGCCGAACGTCACCGGCAGCCTGCATATGGGCCACGCGCTCAACAACACGCTGCAGGACATCCTGATCCGGCATCATCGGATGCGCGGCTTCGACGCGCTATGGCAGCCCGGCACAGACCACGCCGGCATCGCCACGCAGATGGTCGTCGAGCGCCAGCTTGCCCAGCAGGGCATCGCGCTCGAGCGCAGCGGCGCGCAGACCGGCGCGAATGCGAAGCTGATCGGCCGCGACGAGTTCATCAAGCGCGTCTGGGAATGGAAGGCCGAATCGGGCGGCACGATCACCGGTCAGTTGCGGCGCCTCGGCGCCTCGCTCGACTGGGAGCGCGAGCGCTTCACCATGGACGAGGGGCTCTCGGCCGCGGTGCGCAAAGTCTTCGTCGATCTCTACCGCGAAGGCTTGATCTATCGCGACAAGCGGCTGGTCAACTGGGACCCGAAGTTGCACACCGCGATTTCCGACCTCGAAGTCGAGCAGCGCGAGATCAAGGGCCATCTCTGGCATTTCAAGTATCCGATCGAAGGCGCACCCGACCAGTTCATCGTTGTCGCGACGACGCGGCCGGAGACGATGCTGGGCGACACAGGCGTCGCCGTGCATCCCGACGATCCGCGCTACAAGCATCTGATCGGCAAGCACGCGATTCTGCCGCTGGTCGGCCGCCGCATCCGCATCGTCGCCGACGAATACAGCGATCCGGAGAAGGGCACGGGTGCCGTCAAGATCACGCCCGGGCACGATTTCAACGACTTCGTCGTCGGCCAGCGCCACGGGCTCGAGGCGATCAACATCTTTACGGCCGACGCACATCTGAACGACACGGTGCCGGCCCAATTCCGCGGCATGGAGCGCTATGCGGCGCGCAAGGCCGTCGTCGCTGCCATGGAGGCGCAAGGCCTCCTCGACAAGGTCGAGGACCACACGCACATGGTGCCGCATGGCGACCGCTCCGGCGTCGCCATCGAACCGTGGCTGACCGAGCAGTGGTACGTCAACGCCGCCGAGCTCGCGAAGCCGGCGATCAAATCGGTCGAGGAGGGCAAGACGCGCTTCGTCCCGCAGAACTGGGACAAGACCTTTTTCCACTGGATGCGCAACATCGAGCCGTGGTGCATCTCGCGCCAGCTCTGGTGGGGCCATCAGGTGCCCGCCTGGTACGGGCCGGACAACCACGTCTTCGTTGAGCATGATGAAGCGGCCGCCCAGGCCGCCGCGCGAAAGCACTACGGTAAGGACGTGCCGTTGCGGCGCGATTCCGACGTGCTCGACACCTGGTTCTCGTCGGCGCTATGGCCGTTCTCGACGCTTGGCTGGCCTGACCAGACCCCGGAGCTGAAGCGCTATTATCCGACCAGCGTGCTGGTCACCGGCTTCGACATCATCTTCTTCTGGGTCGCCCGGATGATGATGATGGGGCTGCACTTCATGAAGGAAGTGCCGTTCCGCACCGTCTACATCCACGCCCTGGTGCGCGACGCCAAGGGCCAGAAGATGTCGAAGTCCAAGGGCAACATCATCGACCCGCTGGAGCTGATCGGGAAGTTCGGCGCGGATGCGCTGCGCTTCACGCTAACGGCGCTTGCGGCGCAGGGCCGCGACATCAAGCTCTCAGAGCAGCGCGTCGAGGGCTATCGCAATTTCGCGACCAAGCTGTGGAACGCGGCGCGCTACGCGCAGATGAACGGCTGCGCGATCGTGCCGTCCTTCGATCCGATGCAGGCGAAGCTGCCGGTCAACCGGTGGATCCTGGGCGAGCTGTTTCGCACTCTGATCGCTGTCGAGATTGCGCTGCACGAGTTCCGCTTCAACGACGCCGCCAACGCGATCTACCACTTCGCGTGGGGCACCTTCTGCGACTGGTATCTCGAGTTCACGAAGCCGGCGCTGAATGGCGGCGACGAGGCGGCGCGCGCCGAGATCCGCGCTACCACGGCGCTCGTGCTGCGCGACATCGTCAAGATGCTGCACCCGATCATGCCGTTCATCACGGAAGAGATATGGGAGAAGCTGAAGCTCGGCGACGGGCTGCTGATGCTGTCATCTTGGCCGAGCCCGATGCAAGGCGTGGACGAGTCCGCGAAGGCCGAACTTGACTGGGTCGTGCAGGTGATTACCGAAATCCGTGCGCTGCGCTCGGAAATGAATGTTCCGGCGGGCGCGCGACTGGTTCTCGGCTACAAGGACGCCAGTTCGGCTGCCATCGCGCGGCTGAACGCGCATGCCGACATCGTTCGGACGTTGGCGCGTTTGGACAAGATCGAGGCGGATACCGGTACTGCGCGCGGCGCCGTGCAGATCGTGGTGCCGGAGGCGACGCTGGTGCTGCCGCTGGCGGGCGTCATCGACGCGGCGGCGGAGCGCGACCGCCTGAGCAAGGAGATCGGCAAGCTCGCCGGCGAGATCGACAAGATCGACAAGAAGCTTGCCAATCCGGGATTCCTTGCAAAGGCTGACCCGGAAGTGGTCGAAGACCAGCGCGAGCGGCGCCAGGAGGCAGAGGCCGCGCGCTCGCGCCTCGCCACGGCACTGGAGCGGCTCGGAGCCCTTTAGGCGGATGACCATCCATAACCTCGATCCGAAGGATCAGGCGCTGATCGAGGCGGCGCGGGCGCTGATCCGCGACCGCTACAAGGAGAACCGGCACCACATCAGCGCGGCACTCCGCACGCGTTCGGGCAAGATCCACACCGGCATACATCTTGACACTTATGTCGGCCGCGCCTCGGTCTGCGCCGAGGCCGTCGCCGTAGGCAAAGCGATGGCGGCGGGCGACGACGACATCGAGGCGATCGTCTCGGTGCGTCATCCGCGGCCGCGCGAGAGCAACCAGGAAATCCAGATCGTCTCGCCCTGCGGCATCTGCCGTGAAATGCTGGCCGACTTCGCGCCCGGCTGCCGCGTCATCGTTCCCGTCAATGGCGGGATCGGCCAGGTCGACGTCAGAGACCTGCTGCCGAACAAGTATTTCCGGAAGCCCTGACCGCGTTCGCGGCACGGCTGCTCCGCCGCAAACGCCGGGTCCGCCCCCTAGGCAATGGCGCGCCGCGTTTGTATCTTGCGGCTCAATCCGCCAAGCCATTCGGGGAACGCCGACATGCCTGCCTCCGGTTTCGACAAATCCAAGCTGCCCAGCCGCCACACGACGGTCGGTCCCACCAGCGCACCGCACCGCTCGATGCTCTACGCGATGGGACTCACGGAGACGCAGATCGCGCAGCCTCTGGTCGGGGTGGTGACGACGTGGAACGAAGCGGCGCCGTGCAACATCACGCTGTCGCGCCAGGCGCAGGCGGTGAAGAAGGGCGTCGTCGCGGCCGGCGGCACGCCGCGCGAGTTCACGACGATTACGGTGACCGACGGCATCGCCATGGGCCATGCCGGGATGAAGTCGTCGCTCGTCAGCCGCGACGTGATCGCGGATTCGATCGAGCTCACCGTCCGCGGACATTGTTATGACGCGCTGGTGGGCCTCGCCGGCTGCGACAAGACATTGCCTGGCCTGATGATGGCGATGGTGCGGCTCGATGTGCCGTCCGTGTTCATCTATGGCGGCACGATCATGCCCGGGAAGTACCGCGGCAAGGACGTCACCATCGTCGACGTGTTCGAAGGCGTCGGCGCGCATTCGGCCAAGCGCATGAGCGATGCCGACCTTAAGGAGCTCGAGCAGGTCGCGCTGCCGACGGGCGGTTCATGCGGCGGGCAGTACACGGCCAACACGATGGCCTGCGTGTCCGAGGCGCTGGGTCTCGCACTGCCGAACTCCGCCGGCACGCCGGCGCCGTATGAGAGTCGCGACCGCTTCTGCGAGGCTAGCGGCGAGGCGGTGATGGCGCTGGTCAAGAGCCAGATCCGTCCGCGCCAGATCGTCACGCGCAAGTCGCTGGAGAACGCCGCTATCGTCGTTGCCGCGACCGGCGGCTCGACCAACGCGGGCCTGCATCTGCCGGCGATCGCGCACGAGGCGGGGATCGATTTCGACCTGATGGAGGTTGCGTCGATCATGCGCCGCACGCCCTACATCGCCGATCTGATGCCGGGCGGCAAGTACACGGCGTTCGACCTCTACGGCGTCGGCGGCGTCACCGTGGTCATGAAGGAGCTGCTCGATGCCGGCCTGCTGCACGGCGACTGCATTACGGTGACGGGCAAGACGATCGCGGAAAACCTCAAGGACGTGCGGTTCCCTGAGAATCAGAAGGTCGTCTATCACGTTAAGAACCCGATCTCGAAGACCGGCGGCGTTGTCGGCCTCAAGGGAACGCTGGCGCCGGACGGTGCCATCGTGAAGATCGCCGGGCTCAAGAAGCTGCAGTTCCGTGGTCCCGCGCGCTGCTTCGACCGCGAGGAGGACGCGCTCACCGCGGTGCTGACGCAGAAGGTCAACATGGGCGATGTCGTCGTCATCCGCTACGAGGGGCCGAAGGGCGGCCCGGGCATGCGTGAGATGCTGTCGACGACCTCGGCCATCTACGGGCAGGGTTGGGGCGAGCAGGTGGCGCTCATCACGGATGGCCGCTTCTCCGGCGGCACGCGCGGCTTCTGCATCGGCCATGTCGGCCCGGAAGCGGCGGTTGGCGGGCCGATCGCGCTGCTGAAGGACGGCGACATGATCTCGATCGACGCGGAGAAAGGCACGCTGGACGTCGAACTCAGCGAGGCCGAGCTCGCCGAGCGCCGCAAATCGTGGAGGCCGCGCCAGCACGAGTACCAGTCCGGCACGCTGTGGAAATACGCGCAGACCGTCGGGCCGGCATCGAAGGGTGCGGTGACGCATCCCGGCGCCAAGGCCGAGACGCACGTCTACGCGGAGATCTAGAACTGGAGTCCATTGCGTTACGGCGGACGATGACCTCGTTCGCCGCAACGGTGACATCATAGCCGACGAACTCGGCCCTGATCGGATCGTCGTAAAGCCGCAGAGCAGCAAGGTCGACCCGGATGCCGTCCCGCCGCATGAGGCAGGCCAGCGCGACCCGTGC
>DATAAP010000578.1:0-2413 GCA_036260035.1 Alphaproteobacteria bacterium
GAGGATCGGCAGCATTAGGTAGGGATCGCCAGGCGCGCCCCATACGGCGAAAGTCTGGCCGGCGTCTTCTTCATGGTGCGGGAAGCCCCATCCGGTTGCGACGTCGAACAGGCCGACCACGCCCACGGTGGAATTGATCACGAAGCGCGCGCCGGCTTCGTAGGCGCGCTTCATCTCGCCCTGGAACAGGTCGTTGATGGCGGTCCAGGGAAGGCGGAGGTTCTCGATCGCGAGATGGATGTGCTCGCGCGCCGGGTCGGGCACGCCTGCCCGGTACCACCATGCGACCGGCTTCAGCAGCATCTCGTCGAGGAAGCGGTTGACCTCGAAGATGTAGCGATTCGTCGGCTCGAACGGGTCGCGGGTTTCCTCGACCTGGGCCACCTTCTCGGGCGTATCCTGGACGACGCAGCCGCCAGTGACCAGCAGGGTGGCCACCACACCAGCGCGAACCGCGCTCCGACCGGCAGAATTAAGAAAATTCATCGCAGGATAGACCCGTAGTTCGACTTTCTTGCTGCGGCCACGTTGCCGCTTGGAGAAGGCGGGCCGCACGCCAGCCGGCAGTTCTGGACCCGCAGATCGTCTGCGCAAACGTTGAAGGTCCAGTTAACCGCCGAATTGGGCAGCGAATCCGTGCGGGTAGGTACCATAGCCAAACTTAGCCTTCTAGGCCCCCAGAGGGAGGGGCGTGTCGAAATAGGCCCAGTGTTGCGGCGAAGGCTCACTCTTCGTGGGCAAGAAATGCCTATTGAAAGATATAAGGATATCGTTATACGTATTTGTCATGAGCGACGTGGACGAGGTCCTGGTCGGACTGCGCGCTGCCGCTGAGGCGACGCGGCTGCGTCTACTGGCGCTCTGTGCGCTCGGCGAGCTGACCGTCTCCGAACTCACCCAGATCCTGGGGCAGAGCCAGCCGCGAGTCTCGCGTCATTTGAAGCAGCTCTGCGACGCAGGCCTGTTGGATCGGCTGCCCGAAGGGAGCTGGGTCTTCTACCGGCTGCAGCGGGAAGGACTAGGCGGTCGGGTTGCCCGTCAGATCCTCGATCTGCTGCCGCTTGACGAGAATGGCTTTGCCCGCGACCGCGAGCGCTTTGCCGCGATTCGCCGCGCCCGCGCCGAGGCGGCGGCGCGTTATTTCCGCGAGAACGCGGCGCACTGGGACGAGATTCGGTCGCTCCATATCGATGACGCCGAGGTCGAGAACCGGCTGCTTGAACTGATGCCGCCGTCCTCGATCCGCACGCTGCTCGATATCGGCACCGGCACGGGCCGCATCCTTGAACTGTTCGGCAGCCGAGGCGTGGCCGGCGTCGGCATCGACCTGTCGCGCGAGATGCTGCAGATCGCGCGCGCCAATCTCGACCGCGCCGGACTGACCGATTGCTATGTGCGCCAGGGCGACATGTACCAGCTGCCGTGGTCGGGACCGTCCTTCGACGCCGTCACTATCCATCAAGTGCTGCATTTTGCCGATGAGCCGGCGCAGGTGATCGCCGAGGCTGCGCGTGTGCTAAGACCGGGCGGACGCATGGTCATCGCCGACTTCGCGCCGCACGAGCTCGATCATCTGCGCAGCGAGCATGCGCATCGCCGCCTCGGCTTCAGCGACGAGGAGGTGCGCGGCTGGATCGCCGCGGCGGGTCTCGTCCCCGGCCCGGTAGTGCATCTGCCGGGCAAGAAGCTGACCGTCAGCCTGTGGCGCGCCGAGCGGCCGCGCCAGGCCGACCGCCTTGCCGCTTAAGCGGCCCCGATCACGTCAAGGAGCACGAGCGATGGCTACCAGAGTCCCAGCGACATTGATCGGCGGCGCCGACCAGGATGCGAGGCTGAAGCTGTCCTTCGAGTTCTTCCCGCCCAAGACGGAGGAGATGGAGAAGCAGCTCTGGCAGTCTGTGAAGCGGCTGGAGCCGCTCGGGCCGCGCTTTGTCTCGGTCACCTACGGCGCCGGCGGCTCGACACGCGAGCGCACGCACGCAACCGTGCGGCGCATCCGTAACGAGACATCGCTGGAGCCGGCGGCGCACCTGACTTGCGTTGCCGCGACTTGTTCAGAGGTCGATTCCGTCGCGCGGCAGTACTGGGAAGCCGGCGTGCGCCACATCGTGGCGCTGCGTGGCGATCCGCCGGCAAATGGCGGGCGCTATACGCCGCATCCGGGCGGCTACGCGCGCGCGGCCGACCTCGTCGCAGGTCTCAAGCGAATCGCGCCCTTTGAGATCAGCGTTGCCGCTTATCCTGAGACGCATCCGGATGCTGGCTCGCCGGCAGCCGATCTCGACAACCTGAAGCGCAAGATCGACGCGGGTGCCACGCGCGCGATCACGCAATACTTCTTCGATGTCGAGAGATTCCTGCGCTTCCGCGACCTGTGCGACGCCTTCCAAATCAAAGTGCCGATCATTCCCGG
>DATAAP010000579.1:0-2070 GCA_036260035.1 Alphaproteobacteria bacterium
AGAACCCGCATCCGGAGCCGAGCCGGGCGAGCACGGCATTTCAGTCGCGCGCGCACTTCGTTCGCCGCAGTTCCTGGTGCTTGGGCTCACATTCTTTGCCTGCTGCGCAGCGCATTCGGGCCCGATCTTCCACATGGTGAGCTACGCGATCGTCTGCGGCGTGGCGCCGATGGCGGCCGTCAGCATCTACAGCGTCGAGGGTCTCGCAGGCCTTGGCGGCCGCCTCCTTCTTGGCGTGCTCGCCGACCGGTATGGCGCCAAGCGGGTCCTGGTGACAGGTCTGCTGGTGCAGGCGCTTGCGATCGGCGCCTATCTTTTCGTGAGCGGACTCGGCGAGTTCTACGCGCTCGCGGTGGTCTTCGGTGCGGCCTATGGCGGCGTGATGCCGCTCTACGCCGTCCTCGCGCGCGAATATTTCGGCCAAGCCGTCATGGGCACCGTGTTCGGCGCGGCGACGATGCTGTCGAGCCTGGGGATGGCGTTCGGTCCGCTGGCAGGCGGCTGGGTGTTCGACAGCTTCAATGACTATGCCTGGCTCTACATCGGTTCGTTCGCCGTGGCGCTCGGCGCGATGGCGATAGCGCTCGCCTTCCCGCCGCTGCCACGGACGCGGCTTCAACCGGCCTGAGATCCTCTGCTGACGATGGACCCGATCTGAGTCGCGGGCCCGGCAGGCGGACCGCTCCCGGCCCGCGGCCGGCACAAGGGGTTGCGGGACTGCCACATCCGTGAGTTAATCCTGTCAAACAGGGGCAAGGACCGCGCGACCGGGAAGCCGGCGAATGGCGCGGCCGCAACAGAGGAGGTCTGGATGTCCACGTCTCGTCGCACCATTCTCAAGGGGGGCGTTGCCGCGGCGGCTTTGGCTGGCGCGCCCAGCATCGTCCGCGCCCAGGCGCGGCCCGCCGCCGGCAAGACGGTGCGCGCCGTCCTGCATGGCGACCTGCGCTCCTTCGACCCGATCTGGACCACGGCGAACGTCACTGCCTATCACGGCGCGATGATCTACGACACGCTGTTCGGCATCGACGCACAGCAGAACCCGAAGCCGCAGATGGTCGACAAGTGGCAGCTCTCGGAGGACAAGAAGACCTACACCTTCCAGCTCCGCGACGGCCTGAAATTCTCCGACGGCACGCCGGTCACGAGCGCCGACGTCGTCGCCTCGGTGCGGCGCTGGGCGGTGCGCGACGGCGCCGGCCAGCACTTGATGCAGCGCGTCACTGATCTCTCGGCCAAGGACGACAAGACGTTCGAGCTCAAGCTGAAGCAGCCCTACGGCCTCACGCTCGATGTCTTCGCCAAGACCTCGACGCCGCTGTGCTGGATCATGCGCAAGAAGGAGGCGGAGACCGACCCGAACCAGCAGATCGCCGAGTTCATCGGCTCCGGCCCGTTCACCTTCAACCAGGCGGAGACGAAGCCCGGCAACCGCTACGTCTACGACAAGAATCCCAACTACGTGCCGCGCAACGAGCCGCCGAGCGGGATTGCCGGCGGCAAGGTAGTCAAGCTCGACCGCGTGATCTTCGAGAACATCGGCGACGAGCAGACCGCGATGGCGGCCCTGCAGTCGGGCGAGATCGATTTCTACGAGGTGCCGCCCATCGACCTGCTGCCGCAGCTCGAGAGCGATCCCAACATCAAGCTGCAGGTGCTCAGCGAGCTCGGCAACGTGGGCTGGCTGCGCGTCAACTACCTGCACCCGCCCTTCAACAACGTGAAGGCGCGCCAGGCGATGCTCTACCTGATCAATCAGGAAGACTTCATGAAGGCGACCTTCGGCAATCCGAAATACTACAAGACCTGCGGCTCGCTCTTCACCTGCGGCTCGCCGATGGAGAACGACGCCAACACCGACTGGTTCAAGGGCAAGCAGAACCTCGCCAAGGCGAAGCAGCTCTTCGCCGAATCCGGCTATGACGGCCGCCCGGTCTACGTCATGCAGGCGACCAACATCGCCTTCATGAACAACTCGGCGCAGCTCGTGGCCCAGCTGCTGCGCCAGATCGGCGTCAACGTGCGGCTAGAGGCGAGCGACTGGGGCAGCGTCGTCACCCGCCGCGCGGT
>DATAAP010000580.1:0-7916 GCA_036260035.1 Alphaproteobacteria bacterium
CATCGAACTTCACCGGATCGTGCTTCTCGTCGGTCGCCGCGTAGAAGCTGGTCCAGCGGTCGACTACTGGCTGCAGGTCCTTCTCGTAGTCGACCTCCGAGGCGAGCACGTCGAACTCAACGAGGTCGCGATGCGCGAATACGGCGCTCTCGCCCGTGTCAGCCAGGATGATGAACTCATGGCTCAGGTCGCCGCCGATCGGCCCCGTATCCGCCGCCATCGGGATCGCCTTCAGCCCCATCCGCGAGAAAGTGCGCAAATAGGCCACAAACATCTTGTTGTAGGCGCGCCGGGCGCCGGCCTGGTCGATGTCGAAGGAGTAGCTGTCCTTCATCAGAAACTCGCGCCCGCGTATGACGCCGAAGCGCGGCCGCACCTCGTCGCGGAACTTCCACTGGATGTGGTACAGCAGCTTGGGCAGCTCCTTGTAGCTGCGCACGCTGGCGCGGAAAATCTCAGTGATCTGCTCCTCATTGGTCGGGCCGTAGAGCATCTCGCGCTCATGTCGGTCCTTGATGCGCAGCATCTCCTTGCCGTAGTCCTCGTACCGGCCGGATTCCTTCCACAGCTCGGCCGGCTGGATGGTCGGCATGAGGAGTTCCTGGCAGCCCGCCCGGTCCTGCTCCTCGCGCACGATCTGCTCGATCTTCTTGAGCACGCGGAAGCCGAGAGGCAGCCAGCAATAGATGCCGGCGCTGGACTGCCGGATCATGCCCGCGCGGAGCATGAGGCGATGGGAGACGATCTGCGCCTCGCTGGGGTTCTCGCGAAGCGTAGGCATGAAGAACTGGGACAGGCGCATAACGATCCTTCTGAGCGGCCGAAGCGCGGCGACTTTAGGGAAAGCCGCCCCCTATGGCAATTCTAGGGCGCAGCTGCGACCGGCCGGCGGGCCGATTTGACGCTATTTCGGAGCCGTTTTCGCAGCCCGGCTGCACAGCTCTTCGAGAGCGGCGATTTCGGGGCTGCCCAGGCGCTCGCCGTTGAAGAAGATGCGGCCGTCCCGCAGCACGTCGACGCGGCCGACGCTGACGTTCGGCTGGAACAGCGGCGAGGTCGCCGGGATGCCGAAGCGGCGCAGGTCGACCGCGGCATCGAAGGTGATCACCTCCGGCATGCGGATCTGCGGCGCGCCGTTGACGTCGGCCGGCGCCACCGGCCGGCCGCGCGCGTCGACCCCCGGCTTGTAGGCGACGTCGGCCGAGGGCTGATGGGGAATCAGCTTGCGGCAATCGATGCCCGCGATGGTCACCTTCTGCGCCCAGGCGGGCGCGGCGACCACAATGAGGCAGGCGGCTAGGCAGGCGCGCAGCATGGGGAAAGTCTCGACCCGGGGCTTTAACAAAACGATAATTCCTTCCGAAGCGGGCCGAGCCCCGAGTCGGCAGCCCGCGCCATGGCCAATGGGGGCGGCGATGCTGAACGATTTCTTCAAGCTCCAGGAAAACCGCACCACCGTCCGCACTGAGATCGTCGCAGGCGTCACGACATTCCTGACGATGGCCTACATCATCTTCGTCAATCCGCAGATCCTGAGCAATGCAGGCATGGACCGCGACGCGGTGTTCGTCGCCACCTGCCTCGCCGCGGCCTTGAGCTGCCTGATCATGGGCCTTTATGCGAACTATCCGATCGCGCTGGCGCCGGGCATGGGCCTCAACGCCTATTTCGCCTTCACCCTGGTCAAGACCATGGGCCTGTCCTGGCAGGTTGCGCTGGGGGCCGTGTTCATCTCCGGCCTGCTCGCCCTACTCCTCAGCATCTCGCCAGTGCGTGAATGGCTGTTCAATGCCATTCCCAAGACGCTCAAGATCGCGATCTCCGCCGGCATTGGCCTGTTCCTCGGCATCATCGCGCTGGAGAATGCCGGCATCGTCGTCGCCCATCCCGCGACGCTCGTCACGATCGGCGACCTCACCAAGGGGCCCGCAATGCTGGCTGCGTTCGGGTTCATCCTGACGGTGGCGCTCGATGCCCGCCGCATTCCCGGATCCGTCATCATCGCTATCCTCGTGACGACCGCGATCGGCGTCGCCCTGGGCGTCTCGCCCGCACGCGGCATCGTCGACACGCCGCCGAGCCTGGCACCGACCTTCCTACAGCTGGACATTATCGGCGCCATCTATGCCGGCCTGATCGCCGTCGTCATCGTGCTGCTGTTCGTCGACCTGTTCGACACGGCGGGCACGTTGATCGGTGTTGCCCATCGCGCCGGTCTGCTGGCGCCTGACGGCACGCTGCCCCGCCTGCGCAAGGCGCTGATCGCGGACAGCTCCGCAACCATGATCGGCGCCCTTCTGGGCACCTCCAACACGACCAGCTACATCGAAAGCGCGGCCGGCGTGAAGGCTGGCGGCCGTACCGGCCTCACCGCGGTCACGGTCGCCGTCTTGTTCCTGCTGGCCCTGTTCCTAGCGCCGCTGGCGTTGACGGTACCTGCATATGCGACCGCGCCAGCCCTGCTGTTCGTGGCGTGTCTGATGACCCGCGGCCTGATGGAGATCGACTGGGAAGACCCGACCGAATACGCGCCCGCGGTCATTACCGCGCTCGCCATGCCGCTGACCTTCTCTATCGCGACCGGCATTGCCTTCGGTTTCATCACCTATGCCGGCATCAAACTGATAGCGGGTCGATACCGAGACGTGAGCGCCGCGGTAGCGGTGCTGGCGATCCTCTTTCTCGCGCGATTCGCGTATGTCGGCGGCGGTTGAGTAAACGCTGCCCGAAAAAGAACGTGACAATATGCCGCGCGGGCGGCATACTGAGCCCGCAAAATAATCGCGACGACCAAGAATTCAGCACGGCCCGAGTTTAGGGAGAGCAAACAGGCCTGGATCCGGTGACTCGGACCCAGGCTTTCTTGCGTCTGGGCCTAATATGTAAACCCGCGCGCCTTCATCCAGGGCGGCCCGATCTTCACCAATTTACGATGCACGGGACAATCGACGTGATGCGCACCCGGCAGATAGCCGATGCTCATCAGGAATTCGCCGACGATCTCGCCGCCCGTGAAGACGAATTCCCTGCGGAAGAGCTTCACCCATTCCGCCTTCGTACGCGGATGGTGCGCCGCGATCCATGCGGCAAACGAGCCGTGCGAGTTGCGCAGCGCTCGGATACGGCGCGCGTTCTCGATCACCGCGCGAACCTTCAGCTGGTTGCGGATGATCCCTGGATCGCCGAGCAGGCGCGCTTCGTCGCGCGCAGTGAATCGTGCAACGCGATCGACATCGAAGTTGCGAAAGGCTTTTCGAAAGGCTTCTCGCTTCTTCAGCATCAGCAGCCAGGACAGGCCGGCCTGGTTGATCTCCAGCGCGAAACGCTCGAGCAGCGCCGCGTCTTCTTCCAACGGGAACCCATATTCAGAATCGTGATATGGCCCGTGAAACTCGTGCCCGGGCGCCACATCGCAATACGTCGACATTACCCCTCCCGATGCGCGGCAATGGCCTCGACCTCGACCAGGCAATCGGGCCGCGCCAGGCCCGCCACGACGATCACGGTGACCGCTTCCGGTGCGCTTTTCGCCCAGCGCCGCCGACGAACGGCGCCGAGAGCCGGCAGATCGCTGCCGCGGGTCAGATAGTAGTTCGTCTTCACGATGTCGGCCTTCGACATCCCGGCGTCAGCAAGCAGCGCTTCGATGTTGTTCATAGCCTGCTCGAGCTGGTCTTCGAAGCCGGGCGCGAGCGATCCGTCCGGCGCAATGCCGAACTGGCCGGAGACAAACATCAGGCGCACGCCTGGCGGTACTTCCACGGCATGGGAATAGATCGTCCGGAATGCCTCCGGGACCGTCCAGACAGAGGACGGATTGTAGCGCAAAGCGTCGTTCATTGCCCTCTCGCCTATCCTGCCATCTCGCGAAATGAAATCAGATCGGAGCGGACGACGAGATAAATTCCCGCCCAGATAATGCCCGCGACGACCGTCGTCACCGCGGCCTTCAGCAGCAGCCGTGGATTTTCAGGCGCGCTCTCGGCCTGACCGGGAACGAGCGTCTCCGGCGGCCGCACGCCCCAGGGCAGGACCGCGAAGAGCACGATCCACCACACGACGACATAGACCGCGATACCGGTAGCGAGCGTCATCGTCGCTCAGACCTGCTCCAGCTCGATCAAGGTGCCGTAGAAATCCTTTGGGTGCAGAAACAGCACCGGCTTTCCATGCGCACCGTTGCGTGGCTCGCCATCGCCGAGCACGCGCGCGCCCGCCGCCTTCAGGCGATCGCGCGCGGCGAGGATGTCGGGCACTTCGAAGCAGACATGGTGCATGCCGCCCGACGGATTCGCCGCAAGGAACTTCGCAATGGGCGAGTTGGCGCCCAGCGGGTGCAGCAGTTCGATCTTGGTGTTGGGTAGCGTCACGAACACGGTGGTGACGCCGTGCTCGGGCAGATCCACGGGCGCTGACACCTGCGCGCCCAGACCGTCGCGGTAGGTCGCACTCGCCGCCGCAAGGTCCGGGACGACGATTGCAACATGGTTGAGCTTTCCGATCACGTGATGAATCCAAATCTCCGGTGGTCGGAATTCTAGATGGCCTGCGCGTCACAGGGAAGCAAGCCACCAGTTCCACACGCACAGATTGATCGTACTGCAAAGTTTGCCACGTTGCGCTTTCTTTTCGTGAGGACCCGATATAGACAGGTCCTGTACAGGGGCCTGGGGTTCATGGATCTGTCGAGTGTGACGGATAGTCGGCTTACGCGCGCGCTCGCGTACTGGCGCGAAAAGGCCGCTGGCCGCCCCATGCCAGATCGCCGCGACATCAACCCTGCCGAGATTCCCGATCTCCTGCCATGGATCCTCCTGTGGGATGTCGTGCCGAGCGGATACAGGGTGCGGCTTGCAGGTACGGGCATCTGCGACGCTGTCGGCCGCGAGCTGAAGGGTGTCGATTTCGAAGCGATGCATGGCAGCGGCACCGCGGAGATCAAACCTGACTACGACTACGTCGTGCGAGAGGGAAAGCCGCACTACGTGGAGCGGTCGATGTGGTGGAGCCATCGCAGCTACCGCTCGTACAAGCGCGTCCTACTGCCGTTCACCAATGGCGGTGACGCGTGCGCTCTGATCATGGGCGTCACCAGCTTCCTCTAGCCGGCACCGGTGCTCACAGCCGGACGAGGTGAATCTCGACAGTCGGCTTCTTGTCGGTCCGATCCTTGATCAGCCGCCGCACGCGGCGGCGGATTTCCTCACGCAGCTGCTCGTCCTGCTTCCTGCCTGCTTCGGCTACGGCCGATTCGATCGCCGCCTCGATCTCCGCCAGCATCTCGTCATCCGTTTCCGGATCCACCAGGCCGGGCGCCGCGATCTGTGGATCGGTCGCAAGCCGTCCCTTGCGGTCCACGACCACGGTGGCGATCAGCACCCCGTTCCACAGCATGCGCGTGCGACCGCGGATGACCGCGCCGTCGATCGGCAGCAGCCGCTCGCCGTCCACGGCGAGACGGCCGGCGGTGACGTGGTCGATGATCTCCGCATTGCCGGGCGCGAGTCGGATCAGATCGCCGTTCTCCGGGACGATGGTCTGCGACACCTGGCACATGCGCGCGAGCTCCGCATGCGCGCGCAGGTGCTGCGGTTCGCCATGCACCGGAACGGCAATCGTCGGGCGCACCCACTGGTACATCTGCGTCAGCTCGTCGCGCGCCGGATGGCCAGAGACATGGACACCCGGATGCGTTTCATCGGTGACGACCTCGATACCTTGATGCAGCAGGCCGTTCCAGATGTTATGGACCGCGCGCTCGTTGCCAGGAATGACGCGCGAGGAGAAGATCACGACGTCGCCTTTCTCGAGCACCACATGCGGATGGTCGTCGCTGGCGATGCGCGCCAGCGCTGCGCGCGGCTCGCCCTGGCTGCCGGTGCAGATCATCACGATTTTGTCGCGCGGGATGTAGCCGATCTGCGTCTCGTCGAGGAAATCCGGGATTCCTTTGAGATAGCCGTTCTCGCGCGCCGCCTCATTCATGCGCCACAGCGAACGTCCGACCAGCGCCACGTGCCGGTCATGTGCCGCTGCCGCAACGGCGATCGATTCCAGCCGGGCGATATTGGAGGCGAAGCACGCGACGGCGATGCGGCCCCTGTATTGGCCGAACAGCTCGGTCAGCGTCTTGCGCACACTGCCCTCGGAGCCGGACTCGCCGTGGCGCAACGCGTTGGTCGAATCGCCGACGAGTGCCAGCACCCCCTCCTCGCTGAGCGCACGCAGGCTCGCCTCGTCCGTCACCTCGCCCACCAGCGGATCGGGATCGAGCTTCCAGTCGCCGGTGTGCAGCACCGTTCCGAGGGGCGTGCGGATCGCCAGCGCGTTCGGCTCGGGAATCGAATGCGTCAGGCGGATCAGCTCGATGTCGAACGGATCGACGCGGAAACGGCCCGACAGCGGAATCTCCGTGATCGGCACCTGCGAGAGCAGGTTCACATCCTGCAGCTTCCGCCGCAGCACCGAGGCGGTGAAAGCCGTCGCATAGATCGGGCACCGCAGGCGCGGCCACAAATACGGCACGGCGCCGAGATGATCCTCATGCGCGTGCGTCAGCACCAGCGCCACCAGATTGTCGCGATGCTGCTCGATGAACGCGGGATCCGGCGTTATCACGTCGACGCCGGGCACGCCCTCGTCGCCGAAGGTGACGCCAAGGTCGACCATCAGCCACTTGCCGGCGAAGCCGTACAAGTTGAGGTTCATGCCGATTTCGCCCGAGCCGCCGAGCGGCAGGAACAGCAGTTCGCCGTCGGGCCTGCGCGCGTCGTTCATCGGTTCAGCATGTAGATGTCGACGAGGCCAAGCAGGGTCAGATCCTGGTCCACGTGCTCGATCAGCTTGGCGCCGGCGGCGATCAGCGGCACCAGCCCGCCCGTGCCGATCACGGTCATCTTGGTGCCCTGCTCTTCCTCGATCCGCCGCACGAGCCCCTCGATCAAACCGATATAGCCCCAGTAGATGCCAGACTGCATCGCTGACACGGTCGAACGGCCGACCACCTTGGCCGGCCGGCGAATTTCAACGCGCGGCAGCTTCGCAGCTCCCATGTACAACGCCTCGAATGCCATGTTGATCCCGGGCGCAATCACGCCACCCAGGTAGTTCCCGTCCGCGTCGAGCACGTCGAAGGTCGTGGCGGTGCCAAGATCGATGACGACCCCCGGCAGCTTATAGCGGTTGTGGGCGGCTACGGCGTTAGCGATGCGGTCGGCGCCGGCCTCTTCCGGCCGGTCAAGCAGTACCTTGATGCCGAGTTTGAGCGATGGGTCGCCGACGACCATCGGCTCGCCGCCGAAATAGCGCTGGCACAGCGAACGGAGATTGAAGCTCGTCTGCGGCACCACGTTCGACAGGATGATCCCGTCGATATGCTTTCGCTCGATCCCCTCGAGGGCCATGAGCTGCGTCAGCCAGACCGCATACTCGTCAGCCGTGCGGCGCGCGTCGGTGGAGATCCGCCACACGCCGCGCTTGGCGTGGCCCTCGAACACGCCGAATACGGTCGTTGTGTTGTTGCTGTTGATGACGAGCAGCATGGTGTTCCCCCTACGCCCCCGCAAAAAATACATCGCCAGCCGTGATCCGCCGCACGGCATCGCGCGTCCGCAGCAGCAGCGCGCCGTCGGAGTCGACGTCCTCGAACGTGCCTTCGAGCTCCTCTTTGGGCAGGCGCACGCGGATCGTCTCGCCCAGGCCGATCGCTGACTTACGCCAGGCGGCGCGGACCGGCGCAAAGCCGTCATCGAGCCAGCGGTTGACCCAGCTGAGGAAATGCCGCGAGAACGCTTCCAGCACCGCCTCGACCGTAGCCTCGGCGGCACCTTCCTCGTGCAGCGACGTCGCCGGAACGGCCGTCTCGGCCGGGTGCTCTTTCACGTTGATGCCGAGCCCGAGCACCAGCCACTCGAGCC
>DATAAP010000581.1:0-5153 GCA_036260035.1 Alphaproteobacteria bacterium
GACATCGTGGCCGAGCCGATCCGCGCGCACGGACTGATGAAAGATCGCGCACAGATCCGCCAGCGAGTCGACGAGCTGCTGCGCTTCGTCGGATTGGCGCCGGCGGACGGTGAGAAGTTCCCGCACGAATTCTCCGGCGGTCAGCGCCAGCGCATCTCGATTGCGCGCGCCTTGTCGAGCAATCCGGACTTCCTCGTTTGCGATGAGCCGACCTCTGCCCTCGACGTGTCGGTGCAGGCGCAGATCCTCAACCTGATGAAGCAGCTTCAGCGCGAGCTGGGGCTCACCTACCTCTTCATCTCGCATAACCTCGCGGTCGTCTATCACATCTCGGACCGCGTCGGTGTCATGTATCTCGGCCGACTCGTCGAGCTGGCCGACGTCGAGCTCTTGTTCACGCGGCCACAGCATCCATACACGCGCATGCTGCTCGACGCGATCCCGGACCTCGACATGTCGGGCCGGCCGCGCACGCCGGTCGCGGGCGAGGTGCCCAATCCGCTCGATCCGCCGACGGGCTGCGCCTTTCATCCACGCTGCCCGTGGGCCAACGAGCGCTGCAAGCGCGAGCGCCCCGAGTTCAAGCCGTCGCCGACCGGCGGCATGGTGGCCTGCCATGCCGTCGAGGAACGCCGCCTGCCGGACGCGCGCGCGGTCCCGCCGGTCCTGCCGACCTAAGGTGTGACCGCGTTCACACGCCGCGCCATTGCGGCGGCTAAGATCGATTGCGATAGTAGGCGGCTGTCATGTCTCTCGCCCTGAGCCCCAAGGCGCGCCCGATCGCGCACATCCTGGCGCTGCTGCCGATCCTGGCGGTCATCGCTCTCATCGACATGGGGCTGCCGGGCTGGTCGGGTGTCCCTGATACCACCAAGCTGGTTGGCGGCTGGGCGCAGCTCCATCGCCTGCTTAGTGCGGCGTGGTGGCTCGTCCTCGGCCTATTCCTGTTCCTGTCGCTCGAGGTGGTCATCTGGCGCGCGCTGCAGGCGCACAAGATGGCGCCGCCGAAACTGCTGGTCGACCTAGTGCGGGCGCTGGTGTTCGTCGTCGCCATATTCGGCGCGCTGTCCGCCTTCTTCGACCAGACGCTGACCGGCCTGCTCGCGACCTCCGGCGTGGTCGCGATCGTGCTCGGTTTCGCCCTGCAAAGCACGCTTGCGGACCTGTTCTCCGGCATCGCGCTCAATCTGGAGCGGCCCTTCCGCGTCGGCGACTGGCTCAACCTCGACAGCGGCATCGTAGGCCAGGTCGTGCAGACGAACTGGCGCGCGACCCACCTGCGCACGCTCGACGGCAACGACGTCGTCATCCCCAACAGCAAGATGGCGGCCGCGCAGCTCACCAATTTCGACCAGCCCGCGCGCAGCCTGCGCCAGACCATCACCATCCCGCTGCCGGCCGATATCTCTCCGGCGCGGGTACAGGGCGTGCTGATCGCCTCGGCGATGCGCTGTGAGCGCGTGCTGGCCGATCCGCCGCCACGCGCCCTCGTCGGCGAGTTCCAGGACGGCAAGGTCGTCTACCGGCTCGATTATTGGATCGAGAGTTTCCGCGGTGAGCCCGACATCCGCAGCGAGGTCAGCGCCGAAGTCTGGCGCGCGCTCGACGTCGCCGGCGTCTCTCTCATCTGGCTCGGCGACCAGGCGAAGACGGCACCCAGCCCGTCGCGCGACAAGCGCATTGAAGAGAAGCGCAAGGCGCAGATCCTCGCGCACCGGGCCCTGACATTGACCCAGGCGGCGCATGGCGAAGTCGACCGCCTGCTGACACGCGTCGATCTGTTCCGCCAGCTCGATGACGAGCATCGCCGCGCGATCGCCGACTGCATGGCCCGCGCGGACGTCGCCAGGGGCCAGGCCGTGGTCGAGCAAGGCGAGAAGAGCGATTGTCTCTTCATCATCGGCGAGGGGCTTCTCGAGGTCAGCGTCACGGCGCCGAACGGCGAGCGTAAAGTCGTCAACCGTCTCTGCTCGGCGCAGGTCTTCGGCGAGATGGCGTTGCTGACCGGAGAGGCGCGCAGCGCCACGGTGCGCGCCGTGCTGCCGAGCGTCGTCTACGCGATCTCGAAGTCGGACTTCCTCGCCATCCTCCGCGACTATCCGGAGCTGGCGGCCGCGCTGGGCGAGATCCTGCAGCAGCGCAAGCGTGCGACCGCGGAGCTCCTGCAGACGCTCACGGCGCAGCGCGCCGCGGCACCTGCGATGCCGCACGACGCCGACCTGTTCGAGCGCGTGAAGGTCTTCTTCGGCCTACAGTAGCGGATCACAGCTCCAGTTCCATGAAAACGGAGAGCGGCCGCAGCGCCTCCGGCATATCGATGTACGGCGGAATGGTGCGGAAGCCGAGACTTCGATAGAGCGCCTGCGCCTCGTGCAGATAAATGCTCGTCTCGAGCCGCATGGTTCGGTAACCGCGGTCGCGCGCGAGCGCGATGAGTGAAGTCGCCAGGCGACGACCGATGCCGAGCCCTTGCACGGACTCGCGCACGAACATCCGCCGCATGCGGCAGATCCCTTTGTCCAATCGGTCGAGCACGACGCAAGCCGCCGGTTCGCCGTCGACCAGCGCCAGCAGCAGGGCGCCGTGGGGTGGCGCGTAGCGCTCTCCGAGCGTGGCCAGTTCGGCTTCGAGCTCCGCCCGGTCGAAATACAGGTCGACGGCCCAAGCCTTCTCGCCATGGCGCACGCGCGCCCAGGCGACGAACTCCCGTACGAGGCTTGCGACGGCGCCAATCTGGTCGGGCGAGCGCGTCTCGACGACCTCGACATTCCGATCTGGCTTTGTACCGATAAGGGCGCGAGGCGGGCTGATCGATCCCATTGTTCGCTCCAGGCAGCGGATGATGTTTGCCGCACCTAGGTAACTGCGCGATTGGCCCACCGCAGTGAAGTGGTTCACGTGCTGCGTTGGCCCCGAACTTGCGAGGACAGGGGAAGAGGAAGACTGGTGGGGCAGCACGATGGGCGAAAGGACGGGAATTGGCCGCTCCGCGCGCACGCGGCTGGCGTTCGGGCTCAATGCCCTACGCCGGATCGGGTCTGATCTGCCGAAATTCGAGGCAAACCACGCCCAAAAACCGGGCATCGGCCACAATGGCGGGCCGCCGCTGGAGGACCCGCCGGCGCGCGACTGGCACCATTACTGCTGGAAGCGGGCGCATAAGGCCGCCTGGAAGACCCCGCCGCGCGAGATCGCGCTCCGCCGCCTGCGCCGCGCCGAGGAACTCGGCATGACCTACGAGGAATACACCGCGATCATCCTCGACCGCGGCGTGTTTCTCTGATGCGTCAGCTCCGCCCGTACGTGTCCTCGAGGCGGACGATGTCGTCCTCGCCTAGATAACCGCCAGACTGCACCTCGATCAGGTGCAGCGGGCCGGGGCCCGGATTCTCCAGCCGGTGTACGCAGCCGACCGGCAGATAGGTCGACATGTTCTCGCGGAGCGTGAGGATGTCCTCGTCGCGCGTCACCTTGGCGACGCCGCTGACGACGACCCAGTGCTCGGCGCGGTGCGCGTGCTTCTGCAGCGACAGCTTGTGCCCTGGCTTCACCATGATGTGCTTCACCTGGTGGCGCGGTCCGCTGTCGATCGACTCATAGCTGCCCCACGGGCGGTAGACGATCGGATGCGAGACCGCCTCGCTGCGGTTCTTCGCCTTGAGCTGCTCGACGATTTTCTTGACCTCCTGCACGCGGTCCTTGCTGGCGACGAGCACGACGTCGCTGGTCGCGACGACGACAGCGTCGTCAATGCCCAGCGTCGCGAGCAGCATGCGGTCGCTGCGCAGGTAAGAATTGGACGTTTCGTGCGCGATGACGTCGCCGACGATGACGTTGCCGGCATTGTCCTTCTTGCCGATCTCCCACAGCGCCGACCACGCGCCGACATCGCTCCAGCCGAGGCTCGCCGGCACGACGGCCGCCTTGTCGGTCTTCTCCATGACCGCGTAGTCGACGGACTTGGCCGGCGCGCGCGAGAAGCCGTCCTTGGCGAGGCGCGTGAAGTCGAGATCGCGGCCGGAGCTGCCGACAGAGTCGGCGACGGCGGCGGCCATCGCCGGTTCGAAGCGCCGCAGCTCGTCGAGGAACAGGCGAGCTGGGAACAGGAACATGCCGCTGTTCCATGACCATTTGCCTTCGGCGAGATAGCCCTCGGCCGTCTTGGCGTCCGGCTTCTCGACGAAACGGTCGATCGCATAGGCGCCCGGGATCTTGTCGAGCGGCGTGCCGCGTTTGATGTAGCCGTAGCCCGTCTCCGGGCGCTCGGGCGTGATGCCGAACGTCACGAGACGCCCGGTGCGCGCTGCGGCAGCGGCGGTCTCGACCGCCTTGTGGAAGGCGGCGACGTCCTGGATCGCGTGGTCGGACGGCAGCACCAGCATCAGCGCGTCCTGGTCCTGAGCCACCAGCATCTGGGCGGCGGCCGCCACGGCCGGTCCGGTGTTGCGCGCGACCGGCTCCAGCACGATTGCCCGCGGCGCGATCTGCAGCAGCCGCAATTGCTCGGCGATGATGAAGCGGTGCTCGTCGTTGCAGACAATCAACGGCGCCGCGAAGGCGGCGCCATGAACCCTGCTGGCGGTTTCCTGCAGCAGGCTCTTGTCCGACAGCAGCGGCAGGAGCTGCTTGGGATAAAGCTCGCGCGACAGCGGCCACAAGCGTGTGCCTGCGCCGCCCGACAGGATGACCGGAACGATGGTGCTGGTCGCCATGAGGCGCTCCCGACGACGTGGTGGCCGCTGTGCTAACCTAAAGAGGTTGCGAATCCAATAGCATCCCAATGCTTCTCGTGTTCGGCTCGATCAATATCGACCTCGTGTTCCGCGTGGCAACCCTGCCGGCGCCCGGTGAAACGGTGCTCGGCCAATCCTATGTGACGGTGCCCGGCGGCAAGGGGGCCAATCAGGCCGTCGCCGCGGCCCGCGCCGGGGCCGAGGTGCGCATGATCGGGCGGGTCGGCCGCGACGGTTCCGCCAAAATCGCGCTCGAAGCACTCCGCAGCGCCGGCGTCGACACCAGCGGCGTCGTTGCCGACGGTGCGCCCACCGGCTGCGCCGTCATCAGCGTCGACGACAGCGGCGAGAACCAGATCATAGTCGGTTCTGGCGCCAATGCCCATGTCGCAGCCGGGCAAGTCGAGGGCCCGTTGCTCG
>DATAAP010000582.1:0-2943 GCA_036260035.1 Alphaproteobacteria bacterium
AATACGCCTCCCTCTTGCGGTACGGTGTTGGGCTCCCGACCTTCCTTCAGTACACTCGCGCCTCTTCCGGACCCGGAGCATACATGGCCACGATCCTAGACAGCGATCTCGATTTCCTCACCGACCTGATCGGTCGCGCACGGCGCGCGGGCGCCGATGCCGCCGACGCGGTCATGGTCGAGGGCACGTCCATCAGCCACGCGCGCCGGCTCGGCAAGCTGGAGAAGCTGGAGCGCTCCGAGGGCCAGGACCTCGGCTTGCGCGTCTTCGTTGGCAAGCGACAGGCGATCGTGTCGTCCTCCGACCGCTCGCTGAAGGCAGTTGAAGAACTGGTGCCGCGCGCCGTCGCGATGGCCAAGGCCGCCCCTGAGGACCCGTTCTGCGGCATCGCCGATCCCGCGGAGCTCGCCAAGAACCTGCTCGATCTCGACCTGATCGACCCTGTCGAGCCATCGGCCGAAACGCTTGTCGAGCGCGCCCGCGGCTGCGAGGAGACGGCAATGGCCGTGCCCGGCATCACCAATTCGGAAGGTGCTGAAGCGGGCTGGGGCCGCACGCGCGTGGCGCTCGCCGCTTCGAACGGCTTCGTTGCCAGCTACGCGCGCTCGTCGCACAGCGTGTCGGTCGCGGTGCTCGCCGGGACCGGCACCTCGATGGAGCGCGACTACGACTATTCGAGCACGCTCCACGGCAGCGACCTCGAGTCGCCGGAGACGGTCGGGCGGCGCGCCGCCGAGCGCACGTTGAGACGCCTCAACCCGCGCAAGATCGCCACGTGCAAGTGTCCGATCGTCTACGACCGGCGCGTGTCGGGCGGGCTGCTGCGTCATCTCGCCGGCGCGATCAACGGCGCCGCCATCGCGCGCGGGACCAGCTTCCTGAAATCGAAGATGGGCCAGCTTCTGTTTCCGGAAGCGATCACCATCATCGACGACCCATTCCGCAAGCGCGGCCTGTCGTCGAAGCCCGTCGACGGCGAGGGCATCGCGCCGATGCGCCGCGCCATCATCGACAACGGCGTGTTGACGACCTGGCTGCTCGACCTGCGTTCGGCGCGGCAGCTCAACCTGAAGAGCACCGGGCATGCCTCGCGCGGCACGACCTCACCGCCTGGGCCTTCGGCGACGAACCTCTACATGGAAAACGGCAAGATCAGCCGCGATGCGCTGATCGGCAGCATCAATGACGGCATCTACGTCACCGAGTTCATCGGCATGGGCGTCAATAACGTGACCGGCGATTACAGCCGGGGTGCTGCCGGCTTCCGCATTGAGAACGGCAAGCTGACCTATCCGGTCAGCGAGATCACCGTTGCGGGCAACCTGCTCGAGATGTTCCAGCGCATCACCGCGGCGGACGACCTCGAATTCCGCTACGGAGTCGACGCGCCCACCGTGATGATCGACGCGATGACGGTCGCGGGGCTGTAGCGCGGCGGCGCAAGCACACGCGGGCGGGTCTGAGGCCCGCCCCCCGCACGAACACTCACGCCCTCTCACGCGTCGTATTGAAGCGGATGTCAGGCCACTTCTCGGACGTCCAGTTGAGCTCCCAGGCGTTGCGCGCGAGGAAGACGGGTGCCCCGTCGCGATCCTCGCTCATGGCACCTTGGTTGTTCTCGATGAACTCCTTCAGCTTTTTGGGATCGTCCGCGGCGACCCAGCGCGCGGTCTCGTAAGGCGCCTGCTCGAAGCCAATCTTAATCTTGTATTCGCCCTCGATGCGCGTCGCGAGCACTTCGAGCTGCAACGGGCCGACCACGCCGACGATCCAGTCGGAACCGACCAGCGGCCGAAACACTTGCGTAACGCCTTCCTCGGCGAGGTCCTCGAGCGCCTTGCGCATCTGCTTAGCCCGCATCGGGTCGCCGAGCCGGACGCGGCGCAAGATCTCCGGCGCGAAATTCGGGATGCCGGTGAAGCGCAGCTCGCTGCCTTCGGTCAGCGTGTCGCCGACGCGCAGCGTGCCGTGGTTGGGGATGCCGATGATGTCGCCGGGCCAGGCCTCCTCCACAACCTCGCGGTCCTGCGCGAAGAAGAAGATCGGCGTCTGCACCGCCATCGTCTTGTTGGAGCGCAAATGCTTGAGCTTCATGCCGCGCTTGAAGCGGCCGGAGCACACGCGCATGAAGGCGATGCGGTCGCGGTGATTGGGATCCATGTTGGCCTGGACCTTGAACACGAAGCCGCTGACTTCCTTCTCGGCCGGCTGCACTTCGCGCGGCTCCGCTTTCTGCACGCGCGGCGGCGGCGCATGCGCCACCAGCCCGTCGAGCAGCTCGCGCACGGCGTAGTCCTTGAGCGCGCTGCCGAAATAGACTGGCGTGAGATGCCCCTCGCGATAGGCCTTCAGATCGAATTCGGGGCAGGCCGACTTGGCCAACTCGATCTGCTCTTCGAGCTCGGCCCGCTGGCCGGCAGGCAACGCATCGAGGCTGCTGCCGGCTTCAGCACCCGCAGCGGTCTCGGCGCTGATGACGCGGCCTTGCGTCAAGTCCCAGCAGCCGGCGAAGCGCCCGCCCATTCCGATCGGCCAGACGCGCGGGCTTGTCTCCAGCGCCAGCATGGAATGGATCTCGTCCATCAGCTCGAACGGGTCGCGGCCCTCGCGATCGACCTTGTTGATGAAAGTCGTGATCGGGATGTCGCGCAGCCGGCAGACCTCGAACAGCTTGCGCGTCTGCGCCTCGATGCCCTTGGCCGCGTCGATCACCATGACGGCGGAATCGACCGCGGTCAGGGTGCGGTAGGTATCCTCGCTGAAATCCTCGTGGCCCGGCGTGTCGAGCAGGTTGAAGGCGAGCCCGGCATGCTCGAAGGTCATGACCGAGCTTGACACCGAGATGCCGCGGGCGCGCTCGATCTCCATCCAGTCGGAGCGCGCGCGCCGTTGCTCGCCCCGCACCTTGACCGCGCCCGCAAGCCGGATCGCGCCGGCAAACAG
>DATAAP010000583.1:0-5040 GCA_036260035.1 Alphaproteobacteria bacterium
CGGGCGCCACGTCCGCCGGCTACACGCTCATGCGCCTGCCCTACGAGATCAAGGATCTCTTTGCGCAGTGGCTGGAAACCCATGCGCCCGGCAAGGCCAAGCATGTGCTGAGCCTCGTGCGGCAGGTCCGCGGCGGCAGGCTGAACGACCCCGAGTTCGGCAGCCGCATGCGCGGCACCGGCACTTACGCCGAGCTGATCGGCAAGCGCTTCCGTCTCGCCTGCGCGCGGCTGGGCTTCAACAAGAACGACTGGTCGCTCGACCTCACCCGGTTCAGCCCGCCGCCGGCGCCGGGCGACCAGCTTCGGCTGCTGTAATTCAGCGGTTGCGCTCGTTCATATCGAGCTCGGCGTCCTGCGCCTTATCGCGCTCCGTCTTGTTGGATACGATCCCGGACTGGCGGCCTTTGCCATAATCCTTGTTGCGGGTCTCGCCGGTCGGGATCTCGCCGCGTCGGCGCGCTTCGTCGCCGGGCATGAAGGGCTCCTGGCTCTCAGCTTTGCCGCCGCGATCCTTCTGCTTTTCGTCCATGTCTTGCTCCGTTGCTGCCACTGTGTTCACGCCGCAACAGCCGGCGTGTTCCTTGCAACTTTCTCCGCCGCTGTAAAACGAATCGCCTATTCTTGATCGGCGATGCCGACCTTTTCTTACGAGCGCAGGATCGGCGGGCTGGTGGCAGGGGTGGACGAGGCGGGCCGCGGCCCGCTTGCCGGACCGGTCGTCGCAGCCGCCGTCGTGTTTAAGGGCTTCACCCTGCCGCGCGCGCTCTCCGGCCGCATCGACGATTCCAAGAAGATAGCCGCCGAGGATCGCGAGAGCACATTCACCACGCTGCGCCGTCTTGCCCAACGCGGCGACATCCTGATCGGCGTCGGTGCCGCCAGCGTCGAAGAAATCGATCGGATCAACATCCTCCAGGCGACATTCGCCGCGATGCGCCGTGCCGTCGCGCGTCTTCCCAGCACGCCCGACGCAGCGCTGGTGGACGGCAATCTCGCCCCGCCAAATCTCGGCTGCCGGGCCGAGACCCTGGTCGACGGCGACGCGCGCTCGCTGTCGATCGCGGCCGCGTCGATCGTTGCCAAGGTGCTCCGCGACCGCGCCATGGTCAGGCTGTCCGCCCGCTATGCCGGCTTCGGCTGGCAGACCAATGTCGGCTACAGCACGCCAGAGCATATCGAAGCTCTAGGGCGTCTGGGCCCGACGAAACACCATAGGTTGAGTTTTTCGCCTTGCGCTCAGACCTCTCTTCCTTTGTAAAGACATTTCTCTAATCTACTGAATCAACAAATCTATTGACGACTAGCCCTCGGCGACTCAGGATCACCGCCGATGGCAACGAAACTCGCATTTCCGGGGGCCGAGTTTCTCGACAAGGTGCTTGTGGGGGATTGCGTTGCCACCATGGCGGCGCTGCCCGCTGGCAGCGTCGACATGATCTTCGCCGACCCGCCCTATAACCTGCAGCTCAAGCATGAGCTGCGGCGCCCGAACCAGTCGCGCGTCGACGGTGTCGAGGATGCCTGGGACAAGATCGGCGACTTCGCCGCCTATGACCGGTTCAGCCGCGCTTGGCTCGAGGCGGCGCGGCACGTGCTCAAACCGGACGGCACGATCTGGGTGATCGGCACGTACCACAACATCTTCCGGCTCGGCGCCACGCTCCAGGATCTCGGCTTCTGGGTGCTGAACGACGTGATCTGGCGCAAGACCAACCCGATGCCGAATTTCCGCGGCCGCCGCTTCACCAATGCGCATGAGACGCTGATCTGGGCGGCGCGCGACGAAGCAAGCCGCTACACCTTCAATTACGCGGCGCTGAAGAGCCTGAACGAAGAGCTGCAGATGCGGAGCGATTGGCTCATCCCGATCTGCGGCGGCAGTGAACGCATCAAGCGCGACGGCAAGAAGGCGCATCCGACGCAGAAGCCAGAAGCGCTGCTCTACCGCGCGATCATGGCCGGCACTAAGCCGGGCGACGTCGTGCTCGATCCATTCTTCGGCTCAGGGACGACCGGCGCGGTCGCACGCAAGCTCGGCCGGCGCTTCATCGGCATCGAGCGCGATGATGAGTACGCGGCGATCGCGCGCGAGCGGATCGCGGCGGTGCGGCCGGTCAGCGATCTGGAGCTGGTCGCAACACCATCGAAGCGCGAGGAGCCGCGCATTCCGTTCGGCTGGCTGGTCGAGCGCGGCATGCTGCGGCCGGGCGAAGTGCTGACCGATCCGACCGGCCGCTGGGCCGCCCGGGTGCGCGCCGATGGTACGTTGATCTCGGCTGACCACAAGGGCTCGATCCACCAGGTGGGCGCCGCCGTGCAAGGCGCGCCGGCGTGCAATGGTTGGACGTTCTGGTGTGTGACGATCGAGGGCCGCCGGGTGCCCATCGACGTGCTGCGACAGAAGCTCCGCGCGGAACTGAACTGAGCCTCCCGCGTTACCGCCGATTGCGGCTCAAGCCGCGAATTCTCGCTACTCGTTAGCAAAGGTTTTCGCAACCTTTAGCTTTAATCCATCATTAACGCTTACTCGTCACGATAGTAGCTACACAGACAGGCCAAAAAGGGCCCAGGAGCCGGGAATGGTTGTCGTGGCGCCTTTTAGCGCCGTCGATCCTGAACGCCGCAAGTCCGGCGAGGCCGCTGATGTCGTCAAACGTCGGCGACTGCCGTTGTCTGAGGTCGCGCCCGAGGACGAAAAACTGGCTCAGGCCCTCGCCTACTGGCAATCCAAGCGGCGCAACGACCTGCTCCCGTCACGGAAAGACATCGATATTGTCGATTTGCGGCCGCTGATCGGCTTCATGCACATCGTCGAGGTCGTCGACGCGGCGGCCGGCCAATTCAGGTTCCGTCTGCATGGCACGCGCGTTCGACTGGGGCAATCCTTCTCGGACAACGTCGTCGAAAACATCTCCTCGAAAGCGATGCGCGAGGCTGCGCTCGAGGACTACCGCAGCGTCTGCTTCACCGGCGTGCCCTGCTATCAGCACGTCGTCGCTCTGGTCGACTACGTCCAATACAGCTACAGCCGGCTGATAGTGCCGATGGCGACAGACGGCCGGGCCGTCGACGCCCTGCTGATCTGCATCAACCCCCGCAAGTTTTCCGATTTCTCGCTTTAGACCGTAGCGCTTCACGCGTTGACGGCCTGCTTAAGCCGTTCCGCGAAAGCTTCGGCCGGGTAGTTCGGATGATCGGGGAGCCGGCGGAAGCGATCTATGGTCTCCGCCTGCGTCATATAGCAGATGTGCACGCCCTCCTCATGGCGACGCGTGGGCGGGAACCAGCCGCGCATGCACCACTCCACATGCGGATAGCCGTAATCGGCTGTCGGAATGCGGCTGCCTGCCATCGACGCGAGAACGAGCGAGGTGTGGAAGTCGGTGCCATAGTTGCGCAGGCACAGCGCCCGGCTCAGGAACGGAAGGAAGAGCGACAATCCTTTCTTGCGGTACAGCGGATTGACCCACAGCGCGCCGGCATGCGCCACGACGCCGGCAATGAGCATCGAGGTCCGCTGCACCTGAATCGGCTCCTGTCCCGGAGCGAACGTTACACCTTGCGGGAACCAGATCCTGCCGCTGGCAAGAAGTTCATGGAAATCGTCAGTGACGAAGACCCGTTGGGCGTGGCTGGCGACCGTAGCGCCGTCCTGATCGGTGATGCGCAGCCAGAAGCTTGAATCCGACAAATCGTTGTGTTCGGGATCGAATGTCGGGTTGAGGCCCAACGAGTTCATCGAGCGCAGGAAAGCCATCAGCTTGGCGAAATCCCGCTCAACCACAAGATTGAGATGCAGCGAAGCAAGCCGCTCCATCATCGCGTCAACGCTGGACTGCAGCAGGCCGAAGTCTTGATCGTTCAGCACTTGGTGAGGCCCCCCTCTACTAAATCTTAAGTATATATGAATTTCTGCCAGAGGGTGTAAAAAATGGCGTAGCCTCGACAATGTCACAGGTTAACGCTCGGCAAGATATTGAGCTTGGCCGTAACCTACTCACTATACTTGGAATTCTCTGGAACGGACGAGCCCATCTGCGGAACCTGGCGGTGTGCCGCCTTGAACCCGTGCTCGATGATTTTCCACATCACCGATGGGATCGCCGACTTGCCGAGTTTCTCGGCCGCAATCCACATCCCATGATTGTGCAAATCTTCACCATCTCTAGCTTGGGCAATCCATACCCGCACATGCAGCTCGAAATGCGTGAAGACGTGGACGACCGCGCCGGCCGTCTCCTGCCAGACCTGGCCCGGCAGCACGGTGCGCGCCAATTCCGGGTCCGGCGCGTGCTCCGACCAAGTGGTCGAGGGTACCTCGAGCATGCCGCCCAGCAGGCCCTCGGCAGGGCGACGGCGCAGCCAGACCGCGCCGTCGTCGCGCAACAGCAGCAGGGCGATCGCCTGCCGGCGCGGGCGCGCCTTCTTGGGGGGTTTGACAGGAAAGGCCTCCGGATCGCCGCGCCGCCGCGCGGCGCAGCGGTCTGACCACGGACAGATGACGCAGCGGGGCGCGCGCGGCGTGCATATCGTGGCGCCCAGATCCATGACCGCCTGCGCATAGTCGCCAGCGCGATCGCTCGGCGTCAGCGAGCCGGCGGCCTCGCGCAGGCGCGGCTTCGCGGCGGGCAAGGACTCGCCAATACTGAAAAGACGGGCCATGACCCGCTCGACATTGCCATCGACCACCACCGCGCGGCGCCCAAAGGCGATCGCGGCGATTGCGGCGGCGGTATACGCGCCGATTCCCGGCAGCGTTCGCAGGGCTTCTTCGTTGTCCGGAAAGACGCCGCCATGCTGCTCCACCACGGCACATGCGCAGCGGTGCAGGTTGCGCGCCCGCGCGTAGTAGCCGAGCCCTGCCCAGGCCGACAGCACGTCGTCGAGCGGCGCGGAGGCCAGGTCGCGCACCGTAGGCCATCGCGCGATGAAGTCGCGAAAATACGGGCCGACCGCCGCGACGGTCGTCTGCTGCAGCATGATCTCCGACAGCCAGACCTGATACGGATCGGGTAACCGCGGCGGCCGGGCGCGCCAC
>DATAAP010000584.1:0-13659 GCA_036260035.1 Alphaproteobacteria bacterium
CCGGCCTCCACCCTGCTGGACGCTAGGCCGGATGGGAGGAGATCGAGCGGGAGCTCCGCCGCTTCGAGACCCTCGTCCGGTTTCGGCGCGCCCTGGAGATGATCGTCACCGTCGGCGTGAACTGAAGGATCGCATCGAAAAGAGAACGCAGTCGATGGCGACGCCGTGGCGGTCGCACCGGGGCGCCATCGCGGCGGAATCTTTCAACGGCCCGCGCGAGACGCTGATCCGGCCCGCTTCGGCTCGTCGTCAGCGGTTCACGAAATGCGCGTTGCCGAGGCCGGAGCCGATCGTCAGGATGCCCCAGCGCTTGACGTCACGCATGAAGGGCAGCTCGGCGAGCCCTTGCACCACGGCATCGTTATGGATCGACACCGAGGGCTTTTCGCCGCCGATCTTCGGCAGCTTCGCGCTGAGTTCGAGCGGCAGGTTGAAGCGCTCGTCCTCCCAGTTGCCCGGTAGGTTCTGTGCGCCGCTTAGGATATAGCCGTCCTTATCGATCTCGCCCGGCACGCCGACGCGCACCAGTGGTGAGAGGCGGAACTTCGCCTTTTCGGCCTCTTCATTCAGCGAGGACAGCATCTCCGCCATCACCTTGATCATCTTGCGTTGTGAGGCGCGCGCCTTGGCGTGGCGCCAGACTTCGACGCGCCAGACGCGCGCATCGGCCAGCAAGCCCGACTTGCGCGCACCGAACTCGACAATGCCTGCACGCACTTTGCTGCCACCGATGTCGACCGCCAGCAGGCCGTCCTTGCCGGCCAGACGGGACGGCGGAATCAGATGCGCCGAGCCGACCAGCCCGGCTTCGTCGGGATGGTGGTGGATTCGCTCCAGCTCGAGTCCCGGATAGTCCTTCATCAGACGGGATTGTGCGGCGTGGATCGCGATGTCGCCCACATGGCGCGCAGCCATGCCGCCGCCGATGACGATGCGCTCGGTGTTGCGCCAGTACCTCCACTTGAGAAAGGTCTTGATCACCTCGGACAGGCGGTCGCCGAACTCGACGGCGACATCGCGCGTCGCGCGCTCCTCGGCCGGCTCGCCGTCCTCGAGCAGGCGGTCTATATCGCCCTCAGACAGCTTCTTCTCAACCTTGATCTTGCACTTCCGGCAGTGCTTCAAGAAGAGCTTCACGAACGCGCGGCCGCTGACGCGATCGCCCAGGAAAGCACCTTCCTTGTCAGGATCGGGCAGCTTCGCGCCATAGCCGCTGATACGAATCTCGGCGCGCGGCTGGGCGCGCATCCCGTTGGACTTCGGCATCGCCGGGGTAAACCCGACGATGCCGTGCGCGGTTCCAGCGCCGCCTGCCGACGGTCAGGCAGTCGCGCGGCGCGCTTGGTCTGTGCTGATGCCGAGGCGAGCTGCGAAGGCCTCGCGCTCGCGGACCAGCTCTGGCGGCAGCCGGTTCTCGAACATCCGGAAGAAGCTCTCGTGCGCCTCCGCTTCGCTGGTGGTTCCCGCGCTGTCGACCGACATCACCTCATTGAAGCGGGCGCTCGGGTAGTCCAGCCCTTGCCAGTGGATGTCGTCGTGACGCGGCACCCAGCCGAGGGCGGTTTTCTCGGCACCGACCTTGCCGTTGGCGCGGTCGACGATCCATTTCAGCACGCGCATGTTCTCGCCGAAGCCGGGCCACAGGAACTTGCCGTTGGCATCGCGGCGGAACCAGTTGACGCGGAAGATGCCGGGCGGATTCGGGAGCGACCGGCCGATCGCCAGCCAGTGCTTGAAGTAATCGGCCATGTTGTAGCCGCAGAACGGCAACATCGCCATCGGGTCGCGGCGCATCGCCGCTTGGCCTTTGGCCGCGGCGGTCGCCTCGGAGCCCATGGTGGCCGCCATGTAGACGCCGTGCGCCCAGTCGAAGGCCTGATAGACGAGGGGCATGGTGCGGCTCATGCGGCCGCCGAAGATGAATGCCGAGATCGGCACGCCGTTCGGATTGTCCCAATTCGGATCCAGCGTGGGCGTCTGAGCCATCGGGGCCGTGAAGCGCGCATTGGGATGCGCGGCAGGCTCCTTGCTCGCCGGCGTCCAGTCGCGGCCGCGCCAGTCGATCAGGTGCGCAGGCGGCGTCTCGGTCATGCCTTCCCACCAGACGTCGCCGTCGTCGGTGAGGGCCACGTTGGTGAAGATGCAGTTCGCCTCCAGCATCTTCATCGCATTCGGATTCGTGCTCTTCGACGTGCCTGGCGCGACGCCGAACAGGCCGGCCTCGGGGTTAATCGCGTAGAGGCGGTCGTCCTTGCCGCGCTTGATCCACGCGATGTCGTCGCCGATCGTGTGGATCTTCCAACCCTCGAATCCCTTGGGCGGCACCATCATCGCGAAGTTGGTCTTACCGCAGGCGCTGGGGAAGGCGCCTGCCACGTAAGTGCGCTCGCCCTGCGGGTTTTCGATGCCGACGATCAGCATGTGCTCGGCGAGCCAGCCTTCGTCGCGCGCCATTACCGAAGCGATCCGCAGCGCCAAGCACTTCTTTCCGAGCAGCGCGTTGCCTCCATAGCCACTACCGTAAGACCAGATCTCGCGCGTCGCCGGGAAATGCGCGATGACGATGTTCTCGGGATCGCACGGCCACGGCACGTCCTTGGCGCCGGGCGCGAGAGGTGCCCCGACCGAGTGCATGCACGGTACGAAATCGCCGTCGTTGCCGAGCACCTCGAGCACCTTGCTGCCCATGCGCGTCATGATGCGCATGTTCACGGCGACATAGGGGCTGTCGGAGATCTGCACGCCGATCTGCGCGATGTGCGAGCCGAGCGGGCCCATGCTGAACGGCACGACGTACATCGTGCGGCCGCGCATGGAGCCTTTGAACAGCTGGTTCAGCCGCGCCTTCATGCGCTCCGGGTCCTGCCAGTTGTTGGTCGGACCTGCGTCGGCCTTGTCCTTCGTGCAGATGAAGGTGCGGTCCTCGACGCGCGCGACGTCGCGCGCATCGGAGCGCGCAAGATAACTGTTCGGGCGCTTCGCGGGATTGAGCCGGATGAATGTGCCGGATTCGACGAGCTGCGCACACAGGCGGTCGTACTCGGCCTGCGAGCCGTCGCACCAGTGAATCCGTTCGGGTTGACAGAGGGCAGCCATTTCGGCGACCCAGCGCGCGAGTTTGCTGTTTTGCGTAAAGCGATGGGCCAACGCTGCGTCGTTCACGTGCGGTCCTCCGAAGTCCTCGACTGAATTTTGGCTGGGCGGGTCTGACCGGGACCCAACACCATAGCCTCGCTGTTCAGCCGACAGAATACCCCCAAGAGGTGAATATTTGTCGCATGAGGTTATTGTGCGGCGCGATAAATGCTGCGCTGCAAAAGAACTTGGTAAACCGCTGCGCGGCTTACAGCTTCGTGTCGCGATCGAGAACGACGACCGCGGGAACGTAGGCGATCGGCACCGACAACCGCAGCGGGATCGCGCGGCGATCGTTGGTGACGCTGACGTGCATCTCGCGCGTGTGTGCGTCGGGTTTGTAGCCGTCATCGGTTTCGCCGTCGAACCCGGCGACCGGGCGCAGCAGCAACTGCAGCGACAATGCCTCGATCGTGCTTTTGCCCCAGCGCAGGCGCTCCACGGCCTTCACCGTTCCCTCGACATCGAAGCGGCGCTTGCCGTCATAAACCGCCAGCGTGAAGGTCTTGCCGGGCGCGACGCCGCCGTCGCGCACCAGCCGGCGCACGGCGGTGATGCAGCTCAGCGGGTCAAGCACGTCGCGCCGGAACTCCTCCGCGATCGCCGGATCCGTACTCGTGTTCTCCGGCCCTTCCTCGGCGACCGAGCCGCCGGGCAGCGGCACGAACTGCAGCTTGATCCGCTTGTCCCGCTTCCGGCGCGAGTCATAGATGGCATCGAAGACGAGGGGGGCGACTTCGTCGATCTCGGTCTGTCCGGTGCTGGTCGCGCTGACGCGGAAGCCGGACAGCCACCGTGCGAGACCTACCGTCTCGAGATCGAGGCGATTGTGGAATCGACCATCGCGCTCATCGAGGTAGAGACGGATATCGGCGGCAGCACCGCCGCCCCAAGTCGCCGAATAGCGCAGTGAAAGCGGCTCCGCTGATGCAGCGGCGGAGAAGGCACAAACGATTGTCGCGGCCCATAGGGCGCGCGCTCGTTTCATCATGTTTGAAGAACGCTTATCGCGGCGCGACAATTCCGTGGATCACGCATCGACACGGCGCGCGCGATCGGCTGCCGGCGCCTCATCATCGAGCAGCGGCCGTAGCAGGATATCGACTTGACGGCTGTAGTCTTCCTGGCACGCCGCCTGGAGCGGCGCGAGGTAGGCACGGTCCGCACGGCGGAATACCTCGAACAAGAACAAGGCGCCGGCGACCAGGATTCCGGCCGCCAGCAGGGCTCCGCCCTGGACATAAGCTTGGGCGACCGCTGCCGCCAAAATTGCAATTGCCGCGGTGAGGAGGAGGGAGGCAATTCGCATCCGCCTCTGCAACGCAAGCCGACGCGCGCGGCCTTGGGGATCGACGGGAGCGAAACAGGCGAATGGGATTGCCGACATACGACCGCCTCCGATCTGCGGGGACGGCTACCAGCATGGCGACGTTATGGTTAATGCGGCGTTAACGCAGAACGCCGCCGCGCGTGGAGCTAGACTGTTCGGCCGCGCACCATGCGGTAGATGGCAAGCAGGATGATCGCGCCTATAACGGCGCCGATGAAGCCGGCGGCCTCGCCCGGGCCATACCAGCCGATCGCCTGCCCAATCCAAGTCGCTACGAGCGCGCCGACGACGCCGAGAATCGTTGTGATGATGAACCCGCCGGGGTCCTTACCCGGCATGATCAGCTTGGCGACGATGCCCGCGAGCAAGCCGATGACGATAGCGCCGATCCATTCCATGTCCGGTCTCCTGTTGCCACGCGCGCCGCGGCATAGCTGCGGCCATATGCGCGGATCAACGCACGATCGGCGCGGAATGATCCATTACAGCCAAGCTGACCGGCTGCCGCAGTGAACAATCCGTTCAGAAAAATTTGCGGATTAACGGTTCGGTTATCAGATCGGCTCTAGGTTCGGCACCGATGACTTACATCGCTCCCGACGCACCGAGCCAGGCCGCGCTCACCGCCTATGTCGATGCGTTGTACTCCGGCGCCAGCGAACTCGTGGCCCTCTATGCCGCAGTCTCTGCCTGGCTCAATCACCACCCGCATATGCTTGTCGACGATGCCCGCGAGGCAATTCGCCGGCTCGTGGACCCGCCGCCGGCTCCCGCGACGAACGTAGTTCAGCTGCGCGGCTGACCGCTCGCCGTTCGGCTCGCCGCGTCCGCATCTCCACCGGGTGACCGGGCGCGCCCGCCGCTCGCGCGCTAGGGATGCGTCACCTATACTCGCGCCCAATTCGACGGGTGGGGAGGGGAGCGATGGTGGACGCGAGGGCGGCGCGCGACAGGCTGGTGCAGGCCTGCCGCATTCTGGCGATGGAAGGGCAGGGCGACCACATCTGGGGACACGTGACGACGCGTGTTCCTGGGCGCCCGGATCTGCTGTTCATGAAGCCGGCGACGATCGGGCTCGAGGAGATCGGAGCCGACGACGTCATCACTGTCAACCTCGATGGCGACAAGGTCGACGGCCGCATGCCGCGCCACATCGAGGTTTTCATCCATACCGAGGTGATGCGCGCGCGTCCCGACGTGATGGCCGTGGTGCACACGCACCCGCCGCACGCCGTCGCCTTCGGCGCCCTCGGCCGCAAATTGCAGCCGATCGGCCATGACGGCGCGATCTTCTGCGACGGTCTGCCCGTCTTCAGCGAGACCAGCGACTTGATCACCAACGCGCCGCAAGGCAAGTCCGTGGCCCAGACGCTGGGCCGGCACGGCGGCATGCTTCTGCGCAACCACGGCATCGTCACTGCCGCCGCTACGGTGGAAGAAGCGGTGATGAGGGCGCTGTTCCTCGAGAAAGCCTGCAAGACGCAGCTGCTCTGCGAGGCCTGCGGCGGGGCCCAGCACGTCTCGACGCCGGAGGATGCGCGGGTCAAGCGCGACCGGCTGCTGCACGCCAGCCAGGTCAACGCGGCGTTCGACTACTTCGCGCGGCGAGTCAGCGGCGTTTGACGCTTACCTCTGTGACGACCACGTCGAGCGGAACGTCGTGCGTCTGCGGATAGATCGTCTCCAGCCGCGACAGCTCGAACCCCATGCCGATCGTAGTTGGCCGCGGCAGCATCGCCGCGAGCGTGCGGTCGTAGTAGCCGCCGCCATAACCCAACCGGTAGTTTGCCGCATCGAATCCGACCAGCGGCACCAGCAGCACGCTCGGCTTGACGATATTGCGCTCGGCCGGAACGGGGATGTCGTAGACCCCTGGCGTCATCAGGATGCCGGGACGCCACGCGCGGAACTCCAGCGGGCCTTTCTTGTCGACAACCACAGGAAGCCCGGCGGTCCAGCCCTGCTCCAACAGGTCGCGGACGATCGGGCGCGCGTCGATCTCGTGCTTGAATGGCAGATAGAAGCCGACCGTCTGCGGCTTCATGCGCCCCAGAATGTCGCGTACGTAACGCTCGACGGCGGCGCTCCACGCCTTTTTCGATTCGCGCGGCGCTTCGATTCGGCGCGTGAGCAGCGCATCGCGCTGCTGCTTGCGCCACTGCTTGATGTGATCCCAGGTCAGCGGGCCGGAGGGTCGTGCGGTCACTTGGCTTGATCTCGGTCGACGGGGCGGCGCAGAATATCGGCAAACGAGACAGAGGGAAACGCCAATGGCCAGCGTGATCGAGAAGCCCGGCCGCGGGCGGCGCAAGCCGTGCAGCGCCGCCGAGTGGCAGATGCGCGTCGAGCTCGCCGCCTGCTACCGCCTGGTGCACCATTTCGGCCTGACCGACCTTATTTACAACCACATCACCGCGCGTGTGCCGGACGCGGACCACCACTACCTGATCAACCCGTACGGCCTGATGTACGACGAGATCACCGCTTCCAATCTCGTGAAGATCGACCTCGACGGCAACATCCTCGAGGATACCGAATACGAGATCAACCCGGCCGGATTCGTCATTCACAGCGCCGTGCACGGCGCGCGCAGCGACGTGGTGTGCGTCATCCACACTCACAGCCGCGCGGGTGTTGCGATCTCCGCCCTCGAGGAGGGGCTGATCCCTGTCAATCAGGGCGGCTTCCAGTTCCACAACCGCATCGCCTATCACGACTACGAGGGATTTGCGCTCGATGCCGAGGAGCGCAAGCGCCTAGTCGCCGATCTCGGCAGCAAGCGCGTCATGATCCTGCGCAACCACGGCCTGCTGACGGCCGGGCGCAGCGTCGCCGAGGCGTTCCGGCTGCTCTACTATTTGGAGCAGGCCTGCCAGGCGCGTCTCGACGCGCTGCACACCGGGCGCGAGATCGTCCTGCCGCCGGAGTCCGTGCGCGAGCACACCGCGCAGCAGTGGGAGGGCGGTGCGGCGGGGATCGGCACCACCACGCTGCGCGAATGGCCGGCACTGCTCCGCATGCTGGACCGGCGTGACCCAAGCTATCGCGATTAGACCAACGCGACCGGAACCTTCATCCGCGCTCCCGGTTGAATAGCCAACTCAACCGACTGCCAAGCAGGAGCGAAGCCATGGCGACGAACACCGGGATTGGCGAGCAACGGCTCGCCGAAAGCGCACTCTCGACATTGCAGGACCTCAGTGCCCGCTGTCACGATAGCGAGCAGGGCTATCGCCGGTCGGCGCAGGATGCGTCCGACAGCGATCTCAAGCAGCAATTCGAGCAGCTCGCCAATGAGCGCTCCTCCATGGCCGCCGAGCTTGACCGCCTGATCCGCGAGCATGGCGGCGAGCCGAGCTGGAAGGAAGGGAGCCTGACCGGCGCTGCGCACCGCATGTGGGTCGACCTGCGCACGGCGCTGTCCCGCAATGAGCGCCAAGTGATCCTCGAGGAAGTGGCTCGCGGCGAAAGCGCGGCCGAAGAGGCCTATGACAGCGCCCTGCGGCAGAACCTCCCGGCCAACGTGATGCAGGTGGTACGCCAGCACCATCGCCGCGTGCGCGAGACGCGTAACCGCTACCGGGCGATGGCCGGTACCGGACAGACCACCTCGTTCACCGGCGAGCTGGCGCAACGGCTCACATCAGGCACCGAAGGCGTCACGCACTACATGCAGGAGCGGCCGCTGATGAGCACCTTCGCGGTGTTTGCGGTCGGCTTCCTGGCCGGTGCGCTCGCCGTCTCCATGATGTCCGGCCAGCAATCCTCCTATCGGCAGGGCAGCCACCGCTCTTGGTAGCCTCGGCATGGGCGCGCCGCATCAATGTGGCGCGCCCACTGCTCCGCGCATGCCGCGCTTGCGAGCTGGGCCGTTGACAAGCCCATAGGGCAAGACGACGTTCGGCCCCGCGCAAATGTGCGGGGAATCCGAATTGTCCGGCGGCGCCGCGCCAGACTTCAAGATCGATCATGGCTCACCGCGCGGCGCGTTTCGCGCCGGGATGCGCGAGGCGTTCGGCGCGCCGCTTCTGGTTCTCTGCGCCAGCTATGTCGGCTTCGGTTCGCTGGTCCGCGAGTCTGGGCTGAGCCTGTGGGCGGGCCTGCTTTCGACGCTTTCGACCTGGGCCTTGCCGGGCCAGATCGTATCGGTGGAGCTCTACGCAGTCGGCGCGTCGCTCGTCACGATCTTCATCGCCGTGGCGCTGACCAACGCGCGCATGATGCCGATGACGATGACACTGCTGCCGCTGGTGCGCCTGCCCGGGCGCAAGCCGTGGCGCCTCTACGCAGCGGCGCATCTGATCGCCGTCACCGGCTGGGCGGTCGCCATGCTGCGTTGCCCGCACATGCCCGCTGGGCAGCGGCTGTCCTATTTCGTGGGCTTCGCGGGCGTGCTGCTGTCCGGCTCCGTGGCTGCCACCGCGGCAGGATTTCTGCTCTCGGGCGCCGTGCCGCCCGCCGTGTCGCTTGGTCTCGTGTTCGTCAACCCGATCTATTTCATGCTGCTGTTCATCGGCGATGTGCGCGACCGCGGGCGCGTGCTTGCGCTGGCGCTCGGCGCGATCCTCGCGCCCCTGTTCCATATCGTAGCACCGACCTGGGGATTGCTGATCACCGGCGTCGTCGCGGGCGGGCTGGCATTCGCCCTGAAACGTGTCTGGCGCCGCCATGGCTGAGGTGCCCGCTTGGGATTTCGTCGTCGTCCTCGCGGGTGCCGCAGCCACCCTGCTTTGGCGCGCGCTCGGCGTCGCCCTGTCGGGTCGGCTGAAGCCGGACAGCCCCATCCTCGACCTCGTCGGCTACATCGCGTACGCGCTGCTTGCCGCGTTGATCGCGCGCATGATCCTGCTGCCGATCGGTCCGTTGCAGGGCACTGGCTTTGGCGTGCGCTTAGCGGCGACCGCCGTTGCCGTGCTCGTGTTCTTCGCGCTCCGCCGCAATCTGCTGGCCGGGGTCCTGGCCGGCGGCGGGGCGTTGGCGCTCCTGTCCAGCGGTATTTAGGTAAATTCACCTCTTATTAAAGTAAGGGCCGCATGCTGAAATCGACCGGCCCCCGATTCGGGGACCGCCGGCCGGGAGATTGGAACGTTCATGCAGGCTGCAGCGAAAACCAAGGCGCGCGCCGCCGCTGCTGAGCCCGACAAGGAGTCGGAAGCCGCATCCGCCAAGGACGACGGCGCTGGCGGCCTGCGCGGCCGTGTCCAGGCGCTCTTCGGGCCCGATTCGCGCCTGCGCCGTCAGTTCATGGCCTGGTGGGAAGGCTACTACCTGCCCGACGAGCAGAAGGCGGAAGAACCCAAGGAGACGGTAGACGACGCGAATGCCCGCCTCGAGGCGGATGCGAAGGCGCTCGCCGCCGGCGGCCTGCCCGACACCTGGTCGGCGGCGCGCGTGAAGGTTTCGGAGCTGATCTGGAGCGACGGCTTCTCCTTTCCGGGCGGATCGGAGCACGTTCTCAAGCTGGTCAAGCCGATGGGCCTGACCAAGGAAAAGACGATGCTCGACCTCAATAGCGGCCTCGGCGGTGCTGCGCGCGTGATCGCCAAGGCGTTCGGTACATATGTCACCGGGATGGATGCATCGCAGACGCTGGCGAAGGCCGGCATGGCGGCATCCGAGAAAGCGGGCCTTGCCAAGAAGGCGGTCATCGAATGGTTCGATCCGCTGACGGTGATCCTGCCGCAGCGGAAATACGATGCGATCTTCGCGCGGCTCGTCTTCCTGCCGCTGGAGCAGAAGAAGCGCCTTATGGCGCAGGTCGAACAGGCGCTGAAGCCGGGCGGCCAGCTCATGTTTCTCGAGTTCGCGCTCGGCTCGCCCGACGCGAAATCGCCCGCGCTTGAAGCCTGGGTGAAAGGCGAGGATCACGCGCCGCACCCGATCACCATCGACGCCTACGCCGAGGAGCTCAAGGCGCTCAAGATGGATGTCCGGGTCGCCGAGGACATGACGAAAGAGTTTCGTGCGCTGGTTCTGGAAGGCTGGGCGCGGCTCGCTCAGGCCCTGAAGCCGAACTCCCTGGCGGAGGACGAAGCCAAGGGCCTGACGCACGAGGTCGAACTCTGGAGCCGCCGCGTCGCCGCGTTCGACTCCGGCGATCTCCGCGTCGCACGCCTCTACGCCATCAAAAAGAAGTAGCCGAAGCGGCCGCCGTGCGGCCGGGTAGGGATATCAGAGCCCCTGCAACGTCGCACTTGACGAATAGAACAAAACGAGAACATACTTCCCATCTGACAAGGAACGGGAGGTCGGAATGCGGCGTTTGAAGGACATGGACAAGCTGTTGGACGGTTTCGTTCGTGGTGGCACCTGGGGCGCCGTCGTGGGGTTGTTTCTCGCGTTCGTCCAGGTCGCGCCGGCGCTGCTGCGGTAGTCGGTCGCGATTGACAGGCTAACGGTCGGCCGATATGGTCCGGCCGCCTTTCGAGGGTGCGGCGCCTGTCGGCCGCACCTTCTTGTTTTCAGAACCTGCCGTGCCGGAGCCTGTGCCATGAAAGTCGTCAACTCGCTGAAGGCCGCCAAGAAGCGGGACAAGAACTGCAAGATTGTCCGGCGCAAGGGCCGCATCTACGTCATCAACAAGACCAACCCGCGCTTCAAGGCCCGCCAAGGCTGAGCGCTGGCGCCCGCGGGGCGCCACACCCGCAAAAACGCGCCGTGCCGTTGGCCGGCGCGTTTTTGTTTGCACGGACTGGACACGGTCCGACCCGATAGCTAAGTCAGGGCATCTACTGACGGGAGAGCGCCCTCGATGAAGATGCCGGCACCGGATCAGGCGGTGCTCGCGCGCCGCGACGAGATCGTGGCGGCGCTGCGCGCGATCGTGCCGGGCGAGGGCGTCATCGACGCCGAGGCGGAGCTGCGCCCTTACGAGTGCGACGGCCTCAACATCTACCGGCAGATGCCGATGGTGGTCTGTCTGCCCTCGACGACGGCCCAGGTCTCCGCAGTGCTGCGCTATTGCCATGCGAACGGCATCAAGGTGGTGCCGCGCGGCGCCGGCACCGGTCTCTCAGGCGGCGCGTTGCCGCTCGGCGACGGCGTCCTGCTCGGCATGGCCAAATTCAACAAGGTGCTCGAGCTCGACTTCGCCAACCGCTGCGCCGTGGTGCAGCCGGGCGTCACCAATCTCGGCATCAGCAACGCGGTCGCACACGCCGGCTTCTATTACGCGCCGGATCCGTCGAGCCAGATCGCCTGCACGATCGGCGGCAATGTCGCGGAGAACTCCGGCGGCGTGCACTGCCTCAAATACGGCCTGACCACCAACAATGTGCTCGGCGTCGAGCTGGTCCTGATGGACGGCGAGATCGTTCGTCTCGGCGGCAAGCATCTCGACGCCGGCGGCTACGACCTGCTCGGCGTCGTCACCGGCTCGGAAGGTCTGCTCGGTGTCGTCACCGAGGTGACGGTGCGCATCCTGCCGAAGCCGGAGACCGCGCGCGCCGTGCTGCTCGGGTTTCCTTCGGTCGCCGCAGGCGGCAGCTGCGTCGCGGCGATCATCGCGGCCGGCATCATCCCCGGCGGCATGGAGATGATGGACAAGCCGGCGATCCACGCCGCCGAAGCCTTTGTGCATGCCGGCTATCCGCTCGACGTCGAATCGCTGCTGATCGTCGAGCTCGATGGGCCCGCGGCGGAGGTCGACGAGCTGATCGGCGCCGTCGAGACGATCGCGCGCGAGCAGGGTGCCGTCTACGCGCGCGTCAGCACCAGCGAGGACGAGCGCGCGCGCTTCTGGGCCGGGCGCAAGGCGGCGTTTCCCGCGGTCGGCCGCATCTCGCCGGACTACGTATGCATGGACGGCACGATCCCGCGCAAGGCGCTGGCGAGCGTGCTCGACCGTATCGGCGAGATCGGCGAGAAGCATGGCTTGCGCGTCGCAAATGTCTTCCATGCCGGCGACGGCAATCTGCATCCGCTGATCCTGTTCGACGCCAACAAGCCCGGCGAGGTCGAGGCTGCGGAGCGCTGTGGCGCGGACATCCTGAGACTCTGCGTCGAGGTGGGCGGCGTACTCACCGGCGAGCACGGCGTCGGCGTCGAGAAGCGCGACCTGATGGGCACGATGTTCACCGAGGTGGACCTCGCGCACCAAGAGCGGCTCAAATGCGCGTTCGATCCGCAAGGACTGCTCAATCCCGGCAAGGTGTTTCCGGTGCTGCATCGCTGCGCCGAGCTGGGCCGCATGCACGTCCATCGCGGCCAGCTGCCGTTCCCCGACCTGCCGCGGTTTTGATGACGCAGACCCTCAAGCCTTCCACCGCGCCGCAGCTGCGCGACGCGATCGCCTGGGCCGCGGCCGAGGAGACGACGCTCGAAGTCGCCGGCGGGGCTACTAAGCGCGGGCTCGGCCGCCCGCTGCAGGCGAGCCATACGCTCGACGTTTCCGGATTGCGTGGCGTCGTAAGCTACGAGCCGGCGGAGCTCGTGCTGACCGCCCGCGCCGGCACGACGATGGCGGAAATCGAAGCGCTGTTAAAGCAGAATAGGCAAATCCTTGCCTTCGAGCCGCCCGACTTGTCGAAGCTCTATGGCAGCGGCGATGGTGCGACGATCGGCGGCACGGTTGCGTCCAATCTCGCGGGGCCGCGCCGGGTCAAAGTCGGTGCCGCGCGCGACCATTTCCTCGGCATGAGCGGCGTGTCGGGACGCGGCGAGGCGTTCAAGGCCGGCGGCAAGGTCGTCAAGAACGTCACCGGATACGACCTCTGCAAGCTGCTTGCGGGCTCGTTCGGCACGCTGGCGGTGATGGACGAGGTGACGCTCAAGGTGCTGCCGGCGCCCGACAAGGCGCGCACGGTTCTGATCTTCGGCCTCGACGACGCGCGCGCAATTGCGGCGATGGCGGCGGCGCTCAACAGCCCGTTCGAGATCTCCGGCGCCGCGCATCTTCCGGCCTCAGTCGCGGCGCGTTCAGGCGTTTCATATGTGCGCGGTGCGGGCGGTTCGGTCACCGCCCTGCGCATCGAAGGCACTGGAGTCTCGGTCGGCGCACGGTGTGACGGCTTGCGCGCGCTGCTGCGCGACTACGGCGCGCTTGAGGAGCTGCACACGATGAACAGCGCCACGTTGTGGCGCGAGATCCGCGATGTGGCGCCGTTGCTGCCGGACATGCGCAAGGTCGTGTGGCGCGTCTCCGTCGCGCCGTCGGAGGGCGCGCGCGTCGCTGGCATGATTTCCACCTCGCGCGC
>DATAAP010000585.1:0-1505 GCA_036260035.1 Alphaproteobacteria bacterium
CGGGCGCAGTTCCAGTCGAAGACGAAAGGCCGCCGCGTCCTCCTCTGGCCCGATACCTTCAACAATCACTTCTCACCCGGCACGGCGCTCGCGGCCGCGGACGTGCTCGAGCGCGCGGGCTACGAGGTGGTCATCCCGCGCAAACGCGTCTGCTGCGGACGCCCGCTCTACGACTGGGGCTTCCTCACGCGCGCGAAAAAACTCCTGCGCGAAACGCTGGACGTGCTGCGTCCCGAGCTCGACGAAGGCCTGCCCGTCGTCGGACTCGAGCCGAGCTGCGTAGCCGTGTTCCGCGACGAGCTGCTGAATCTCTTCCCCGAGGACGAGCACGCACGCAGGCTCGCCGCGTCGGCGATGACGCTGAGCGAGTTCCTCGCGCGCGAAAACGTCACGCTGCCGAAGCTGCACCGCAAGGCGATCGTCCAGGCGCACTGCCATCACAAGGCGGTGATGCGCTTCGACGCCGAGGAGGCGATGCTGCGGAGCATCGGCCTCGACCTGACGCATCCCGACTCCGGCTGCTGCGGCATGGCCGGCGCGTTCGGATTCGAGAAGAAGAACTACGACCTGTCGGTGAAGATCGGCGAGCGCGTGATTCTGCCGATGGTGCGCGAGGCGTCCGCGGACACGCTGATCATCGCCAACGGCTTCAGCTGCCGCGAGCAGCTCGAGCAGGAAACGGGGAGAAAAACGCTGCACTTTGCGGAAGTGCTGAAGATGGCGTATGACGGCCGCTGACCATGCACCCGTCAGCTGGCGGTGTAGGGACGGCCGCCCTCGGCCGTCCCCTTCGCCGGCCGAGGCGGCCGGCGCTACACAGTCATTGAAAAATCAAATCCGGTCGCGGTCGTTGTTCTGATCGCCGTCGCGATCGCGGCGCTCCTGGGAGCCGAAGCTGCCGCCGCGGCTGCCGCCGGCCTCGAATCCGCTGCGCTCCTCGTTCGCCTGGCGGACGAACGGCTGCGAGCCCGTGCCCTGCGCGATGTCGGTGTTGCCGGCGTTGCTTCCGCCGGACGCGGCTGCGCGGGCGCGCGCTCCGCGGCTGTGACCACCCTCGCGGCCGATCGCTGCCATATGGGCGCGATCGCGGCTGACGGCTTCGCCGCCCTTGCGGCCGGCGACACGCGCCTCGTCGGACGTGAACTCGTGTGCCGTTCCCTTCGCATGGGCAGCACGGCCGCCCTTGCTCGCAATCTCACGCTGCTTCGCCGGATCCATCGACGCAAAACCGCGCTTACTGGTTGCCATTGAGTGTCTCCTTCGGGTTGAGAAATCGTGGTCTCTTGACTGCTGTCTCCTGCTTATCGAGCGGGTTTATGGTCGAGCACGAAACGTGCCGTCGCGTGCGCTCCATCGCGTAAGTTCCTGCGATTCATGCGCATATTTCTTGCGAACCAGCCTCGTGGGAATGACCACTTTTTCGCACGCCCCCTTTCACACCCGCTATCACGCCATCCGCCGCACCCGCGGCGAGCAGGAGGCGCAGCGCGCCGCCGCCGCGCATC
>DATAAP010000586.1:0-6622 GCA_036260035.1 Alphaproteobacteria bacterium
CGACACCGTCGGATCCAATGAAACCGATGGAAAGCAGCAACGCTGTCGGCAGCACGAAGAACAGCAGCAGAAAGAGGACCGGCACCGCGATGAGAAGAGATGGAGCAAGCGCGCGGTGCCGGAAGATCAACCCAGCCGCCATCGGTCAGGTGCCCATGACCTCCTGCCAGCGCATCGTCCATTCGCGGCGCTTGGCGGCGATGATCTCGCTGTCCGGGAAATCGATGGAGTTCATCCTCTGCTCGGTGACGATCTGCGACTCGGCAAACTCCTTCGGCCAGTCGCTGATGTCCGGTCGGCCCGGGCTGGAGTGGTAGCCGAGATGGAAGGCGCGCTGGACATCGCGATCGAGCCGCCAATTCAGGAACTCGAAAGCCAGCTTCTTGTTCTTTGCGCCCACCGGCACGCCCGCGCAGTTGCCGAGACCAATCGTTCCTTCCTTGGGGATCGTCAGATCGATGGGGTGGCCGGTCGCCTTGTAATAGGCGGAGCGGGCGCTCCAGTACGGGGCGATCCAGACCTGCTCGTTCTCGAAATAGGGCGCCGCCTGCGCCGACGTGGTCACCACGGTGCCGACATACGGCTTCTGTGCTTTGAGGATTTCCCAGGCCGGATTCATGTTGTTGGTGTCGCCGCCCTTCAGACGCGCGGCCATGATCAGGGCATAGACGGACAGCAGATTGGCGGGGTTGAAATTGATGACGTAGCCCTTGACCTTGTCGCCGTATTTCTGGCCGGGCATCCAGTAGTCGGCCCAGGACTCCGGCTTGTCGATCTTCTTCGTGTTCCAGATGAGGGCCGTGTACTGGTAGGTGTGAACGATGCCCGTGTTGGGAATGATGCTCTGACTCTTCTTCCAGACGTATTTGAGGTTGGGCACCTCGCGCTCGGTCAATGGCTCGAGCAGCTTCTCTTTCGCGCCCAGGATGATTTCCGGCGGCGTCAGTTCGGCCGCGACGTCGAAACCGGGCGACCCGCGCGAGGCGCGGATCTTCGCATAGTCCTCTGACGCCGAGCCGGCATCGTCGTAGATGACCTTGACGCCGAACTTCTTCTCGAACGGCTCCACGGTCGTCTTCATGAAGACGTCCTGGAACTCGCCGCCATAGGCATTCACGACAAGCGTTTCCGCGGCGCGCGCCGAGATCACGAATGGGGCGCCGATCGCGCCGGCTATCGCGCCGGCGCTCACGCGCCTGAGGGCGGTTCGGCGGCTGATCTGCGACTTTGACTGAACCATGATCATGCCTTCCCTGTGTCTGGATTTCCGCCGCTTTGCGGCTATCTCGGTTTCACGGGCGCGAGCCTCCGTCCGGCCGCTCCGCGTGTCTTGCGCGCGGAGTCCGCGCCTTTGCATTGCTGCGGCGATGGTATTCTGCGCTTCAGAAGCAAGTCAATAAATCGATTTATCGCGGCGGTGCCGCACAGGATTTGCGCATAACGAGTTCGCAAGGCACAACGATGCGCCGGTGCGGCGCGTCGGGATTGCTCACGCGCTGAAGCATCAGTGTCGCCGCTTCATGTCCGAACGCCACGAGGTCCCAGCGGATCACCGTGACTGATGGCGTCGCCAGCTCGGCCAGCTCGGTCTCGCCGGCGCTGATCACCGACACGTCATCGGGGATGCTCTGATCAAGCAGCTTCAAGGCGCGCAGCACCCCGGCAAGCATGAGATTGCCTCCGGCAATGATCGCGGTCGGCGGCTTCTCAAGCGCGAACAGCCGTTGCGTCTCCTCGAACGCAAAGGCGGTCGTGAGGCTCTCGCAGCGGAGCAGCGACTCATCCAGCGGAATGCCCACCGCTGCGTGGGCAGCACGATATCCGGCGGCGCGGTCGCGCCCGGAGCGCGTCCGCGTGCTGCCGGTGAGCAGCGCGATACGGCGGTGGCCGAGCGCGATCAGGTGCTCGACCGCGCGGCGCATACCGCCGGCGTGGTCGGTCGCGATCACGTCTGCCGGAAAATGCGCGTCGCGCTCCATGAGCAGAACGGGGAAGCCGGCCGTCTCGATGGTCCGAACGAGACGAGGCGCGCCTTCGTCCGACAGCACTGCGATGACGCCGTCCACGCGCCGGCGCGCGAAGGTTTCGAAAAGCGCGATCTCGCGTTCGATCTGATCGTCGCTGCTCGCGATTATCAGCGTATATCCCTTGGCCGACAGGATGGATTCGGCAGACCGGAGGATCGCGGAATAGAGCGGGTTGCTGAAGTCGGAGACGATGCATCCGATGAGCTTGGTCGCCGCGGTGCGCATGCTCTGCGCCGCAGCGCTCGGGCGGTAGCCGAGTTTCTCGATCGCCGCGGCGACGCGCGCGCGGATATGCGGCTGCACAGTTGGATTGTTGCTGGTCACGCGCGAAACGGTCCCAGCCGAGACCCGCGCTTCCCTGGCGACGTCCTTGATCGTGCAGCGTCGCCCTGGAGCGCGGGCCGGCGACTTGCGCGATCGACGAAAAGACCTGTCTGCCAAGCGTGCTCCTCCGGTGAGGTTGCCGATATCGCACTGTCCCGCCGCTATTGCAACTCGGGCCGATCTTGCGCGGGGGCGATAGCTTTAAATCATCGAAACGAGAATTAGCCGGCATTTCCATCCGCACCGCACCTCCGCGATCCTCCAATCCGTTGCTGCAGCACTTCGCTGCGCCATCGGATCAAGGAGATAGAGAGATGTTCACGGTTCGCGGTCTTTCGTTGGCCGGTGCCCTCGCGGGCGCGGTCCTGCTTGCGGCGCCCGCCGCCTTCGCCGGCGAATGCCCGGCGGGGCAGGTTCGCGCCAATGTCACCAAGCCGATGACGACGCCCAAGGGCGTATCGGACAAGGTGCTGGCGTCCATCGACCTCAGCAAGGAGAAGATCGGCGCCAAGGAGCGTCAGTTCCGTCTGCGCAAGCTCGAGATCGAGCCGGGCGGCATCGTTCCCTTCCACAGCCATGCCGACCGTCCCGCCCTGATCTACGTCGTCGAGGGCGAGATCTATGAGTACTCGAGCGAGTGCGGCGTGCCGATCCTGCACAAGGCGGGCGAGGTGTCGACCGAGACGCACGTGACCTCGCACTGGTGGCAGAACGCCACCGACAAGAAGGTCGTCCTTCTGTCGGCCGACATCCTGCACGACGTCAGCGACAAGAACATGTGAACGGCTGCGTCCCCCGGCAGCCCGGCCGCGAGTGTGATGCCCCGACCTTCCCCTGCAAGGGCATCACGCTCCGGCCCCTCATTTCCGACCGAGACCCATGATGGCACGTCGAAGTTCTTCGCATGCGATGGCGGAAGCGTCGGGACGGATGCTGCGGTCCTTCGTGATTGGGCTCACTGCCTTTCTGACGGTCGTCGATCTGTTCGCCACGCAGGCGATCCTTCCGTCGCTCGCACAGGCCTATCAGGTCAGCCCGGGGGCGATGGGCGTCGCTGTCAATGCCAGCACTATGGGGATGGCGGTCGCGGGGCTCGCGATCGCGCTTTTCAGCCGGCGCATTGACCGCCGCCGCGGCATCTTGTGGAGCCTCGCCCTGCTGGCAATCCCGACGGCGCTGCTGGCGCTTGCGCCGAACCTGACTGCCTTCGCTGCGCTGCGCGTGGCGCAAGGGCTGTTCATGGCGTCCGCGTTCACCCTGACCCTGGCTTATCTCGGCGAGCAATGCAGCGCAGCCGACGTGGCCGGCGCGTTCGCCGCCTACATCACGGGCAACGTCGCAAGCAATCTCGTCGGCCGGCTGATCTCGGCGGCTCTTGCGGATCATTTGGGACTGGCGCTCAACTTCTATGGCTTTGCGCTGCTCAACCTCGCCGGCGCGGCGCTCGTCTACTTCACGATCACCCACGCGACGCCCATGGCCGGGGGACGCGCCACGGCGCGATCCCAGCTCGCAATCTGGGCGGAGCATCTGCGCAACCCGCCGCTGCGGCTCGCCTTCGGCATCGGCTTCTGCATCCTGTTCGCGTTCATCGGAACGTTCACCTACGTGAATTTCGTTCTGGTCCGTCCTCCTTTTGCGCTCAGCGCAATGTCTCTGGGATTAGTGTATTTCGTCTTTTTTCCATCCATCTTCACCACGCCGCTCGCGGGCCGTGCTGTAGATCGCTTCGGGACGCGCAAGACTATCTGGGGAGCCCTCGCCGTTGCGGGGCTCGGCCTGCCGCTGCTGCTTCTGCCTAGTCTGACTGCGGTGCTCGCCGGGATGGTCATGCTTGGCGTCGGCACGTTCTTCGCGCAAGCCATCGCGACCGGCTTCGTCAGCCGCGCGGCCACCGCCGACCGCGGCTCTGCAAGCGGCATTTATCTCGCCTGCTATTTTGCTGGCGGGCTGGCTGGCAGCGCCGTACTTGGGCAGCTTTTCGAATGGGCCGGCTGGCCGGGCTGTGTGGCTGGGATCGGTGCCGCGCTGCTCGTCGCAGCGGCACTCGCATTCGGCCTACGCAGGATCAGGCCAGCGAAGCAACCTCGGCTGATGTCCGTCGCCGTCGCTCCACGCTATTGACTAAAATGCGTCCAGCATTGTCCTGAAAAGATCGCGCGGAATTCGCGCATCCATCTGCGATCGCCGCCGTATCAACACGTTGGAAGGCATGTTGATGGACGCAGGAAGCGCCAATCTTGTCTCAAATTGCCGGCATCGTTGCAGATGAGTGGCGCGCAGGCGTGCGATTTCGAGCTATAATGCGAAGACATCGACGGTAATTTAACGTGAAGCCATGTTGAGCGGAGCTCTCGCCATCTCGCGGCCGATCGACTGGTCGTCGGCCGCGGCGTGGACGACATTGATAGTCGACGAGCAGCTCGAGCCGGTGCGGCACGCGTTTCGCGAGAACGGGGCGCAAGGGCCCGAGGTGGCGTGGAGTCCGGGTCCGTCGGAGGCATACGCGCCGCCGATCGCGGCGCTGCTCGACTACTGGTCCTCGCTTCTGGATGGCGCGGCGCTGCCGCCTGCCGATCGGATCGATCCTCTACGCATGCGGCGCGCGCTCGGCTACGTCCTGCTCATCGACGTGGTCGACGACGGACGCGACTTCCGCTATCGACTGTTCGGCAGCGCGGTCGCGGCGGTCTCCGGCTTCGACATGACGGGGAAGCTGCTTTCGGAACATGGGGCGAGTGCGTATCTCCGCGAGTTCTCGCTCGCGCTCTACCGCGCGGCGATGCAGCGGCGGGAGTCGGTCTTCTGCACCTATGCCCCGTCAGGCACTGTAACCACCGTTTGTTGGCAGCGCCTCGCGCTGCCGCTGACGGATCAGTCTGGCGCCGTCACCCGCTTCCTGGCTGGCTCAGTGCCGATCGGCCGCAATGGCCGCGTTGTCACGGTTCGCATCTAGCTCCGCAGCCGGCGCACGGCGCGGCTGGCGACGGGCAGCAGCAGTCCGCACAGGGTAATCGCGAACAGCACATCGACGATCGGACGGGTGAAGAACAGGACCCAGTTCTGGTCGAAGATCAGCAGCGACTGCTTCAGCGTCTCCTCGATCATGGCGCCGAGCACCAGTCCCATGATGAGGGGCGCCGGCGAGAAGCCGTATCGGCGCAGGATGTAGCCGAGGACGCCGAAGATCAGCATCGTCCACACGTCGGTCATCGCCTGATTCGGCGCATAGGCGCCGATCACTGCGAGCACGAACACGGCAGGCCAGAGGAATGTCGGCGGGATGAGCGTGACCCGCGCGAAGAGCTTCGCTGCACCAAGCCCGAGCACCATGTAGAGCAGGTTCGCGGCAAGCATGGAGGCGAAGACCGCGTAGAGCAGAGTCGGCTGCTCGTTGAAGAGATGCGGGCCCGGACGGACGCCCTGGATGACCAAGCCGGCCAAGATGATCGCGGTCGTGGCGCTGCCGGGGATCCCCAGCGCAAGGGTCGGCACCATCGCGCCGCCGACCGCGGCGTTGTTCGCGGCTTCCGGGCCAGCGACGCCCTCGATCGCACCCTGTCCGAACTCCTCCTTGTATTTCGACCAGCGTCGTGTCTCGTTGTAGGAGATCAGCGCTGCCGTCGTAGCGCCGAGGGCTGGCAGGATGCCGATGGCCGTGCCGAGACCGCTCGACAGCACGATCGATTTGGCGCATTTGCGGATGTCGGCGAAGCTCGGCAGGCGGACGACGTTGAGGGACGCGCGCTCCTGAACGGCGCGCAGCTGTGTCGCCTGAACAAGGAGCTCCGATATCGCGAACAGGCCCGTCAGAACCGGGATGAAGCCGATGCCGTCGCTCAGCTCGTAGAGTCCAAACGAGAACCGCTCGACGCCGCTCGTGAGGTCCATGCCGACCGTCGCCAGCAGGACGCCGAATGCGCCCGCGATCAGATTCTTGATCGCATTGGCGCCGAGTGCCGCGACCATCGACAAGCCGAACACCGCCAGCGCGAAGTACTCGGGCGGCCCGAAATTATAGGCGACGCCCGCGAGCAGGGGGGCCGCGACGATGAGGACGAAGACGCTGAAGAGTCCGCCGAACGTGCTCGCAACCGTCGACATGCCGAGCGCGCGCCCTGCTTCGCCCTTCTTCGCCATCGGATAGCCGTCGAAGGCAGTGGCGGAAGCGGACGGGTCGCCCGGGGCATTGACCAGGATCGCCGTTATCGAGCCGCCATAATTTGCAGCGCAGTAGATGGCACCGAGGAACGAGATGGCGGCTACCGGCT
>DATAAP010000587.1:0-5447 GCA_036260035.1 Alphaproteobacteria bacterium
ATGACGAGGAGTTCCATGAGCGGCTTGCGGCGCTATCCGGCAACTCAGAGTTAGTTAGAGCGCTCAAGAGCATCAACGCTCGGATCCACTTTGTGCGCTGGATGGATCTCGAGCGCGAAGAACGACGCGCGACGACCTATACCGAGCACGGAGATATGCTTGAGGCGCTACGCCGCCGGGACGAGGAACGGTGTGTTGCGGTGCTGTCGAATCACATCGCACGGCGCTTGGATGAGATCGTCGAGATCATCAAGGCCGGTGTGGTGCGCCTCTATCTGCGCTAGGTGTCTGAGGGGCTGATTCTTTTTCGATGGCGGATGGGCCATGGGCCAGATACGCCATAATGGCGCTGCCCATAGCGAGACGATCCCTTGAGCAATGCAAATGGGCAAGCGTGCCCGATGGCCCTCGCGCACCACTATGGCGTGGACCTTGGATGAGCACCGGAACCTCGGAACGGCGGAGCCAATCAGGTGATTGGCTTTTGCTTTAGTGGGTCGAGGCTGACCAAGCTCCGGCTTGCAACATCCGCCGGCGTCGCATCACTCGAACTTGGCGGGTGACGAGAACGGCCTTGTGGCATCCACCACGAACATGACCAGCGCACTCAGATCGCTCGTGCCGCTGCTGAACACTTCCATCGGCGTGTCGGAGCCGTGGCCGGGCATCGTCTGGCCGGCCTCGACATGGCTCACGCCGTGCGACGTCTTCTGGCCCAGCCGGCCGGCAAGCACGTAGAAGGCTTCGGCGCCCGGATGCGTATGCACCGGCGTCTTGGCGCCGGGCGGTCCGCCTGCCTTGTTGATGCGCAACAGATACTCGGACGCCGTGATCGGCGGCACGGGGCCGATCTCCACGACCTTGCTGCCGCCGCGCGTAGAGCCGCCCTTGGCGCCCAGCGTGAAGAGCCAAACCTTGCCCGCAGCCTCGGCCGCCAGCGACGTCGGACCCGCGGCGGCCTGCGCCTCCGCGAGCGTCGGGAAAGTCTCGACGCGCCAATACAGAGGACCGGTCGGCAATTGCTGCAGCTTCTTCTCGGCCAATGCGTCGATGACGAATTTCTGCTGTGCCGCGGCCGGCGTTATCGGCAGCAGCGCCGCCATTGCAAAGAGAGACAGCGCCAACACAACGAAACGCTTCGGGCCGAGTGCTCTTAGTCCCATCGTCTTCCTCCGTCGTCGACTTGCGAAGCGGGAGCCACCGCGCAAGTGCAGATGGCTCCTGACCTCGGGGCCAGTATCGGGAGGCGCGGGAGGGTGCTACTATCCACTTTGCGCCCACTGCATCCATCGGGCGTCCGATTCCACGTGCCGGCATGATTCGCGACAGAAGAGGGGATCTCGCGCCGCCAGCTCTGCCCCACGACGTCAGGAAGGCCTTGGATTTGCTGGAGGCCGATCCTGGTCGCGAGCGCAGTCTCAAAGCGCTTGCCGCGGCTTGCGGCGTAGCGCCGCGCACGCTGCAGAAGCACTTTCGGCGTTTCGTCGGCCGCACACTGCGCGAGGTGCAATGGGCCTTGCGCCTGGACGGCGCGCGGCGGGACCTGCTGCGCGGGCCGGCCGATGCCAGCGTGACCGAGATCGCGCTGCGCTGGGGCTTTAAGCATCTCGGGCGTTTTGCGATCCTGTATCGCCGCCGTTACGACGAAAGCCCGTCATCGACCCTGCGCAACCGCCGGCGCGTCCTTACCCCCGAGCGGGTTCCGGCGCCGAGCATGCGCTTTGCCGGCGAGCGGCCGTCGGTCGGCATCCTCCCGTTCGCCTTCGCCGGGACCGACGCGCAGCACGCGGCCGTGATCGCCGATGAAATTGCAGCCGCGCTATGCCGCAAGCGCTGGATCGCCGTCGCTGCGCCCGGCAGCGCGCGGTACCGACTGCGCGGCACAGTCCAGGCCGACGCGCAGGGACGGCTGCGCGTGATCGTCATGCTGACCGACGCGGCGACCGGCCGATACATCTGGGCCGATCGCTGGGACGGCGAATTGGCCGCCTCCTTCGCCTTCCAGGAGCGCGCCGCCGCAGGCATTGCTGGCGCCATCGAACGCTCGGTGCGCGACGCCGAGATCGCTCTGGCCGGCCGGAAGTCCGCCGAGGAGCTCAATGCTTGGCAGTTGATGATGAAGGCGCTGCCCCACGCCTTGTCGATCGAGGCGGCAGCGCAGGCGCGGGCAATCGAGCTGCTCGAGCGGGCGATGGAACTGGCGCCCAACGACGCATTGCCGCCGGCTTTGGCGGCATGGTGCCACGGGCAGCGCGGCGGCCATTATTTCACCGCGCGGCCGGCTGTGGAGAAGCAGAAAGCCCGGGCGCTCGCTGCGCGCGCGGCGCATCTCAATGCCGGCGATCCCGTGGTGGAGGCGCTGGCAGGCGCAGCGTACACGCTTGCGCATGATCTGGTGCCGGCGGCACTTCACTTCGAGCGGGCGCTGGCGCTCGACGGCGCATGCGTCTGGGCATGGAATCGCAGCGGATGGATCAGCGTGTATCACGGCAATGCGGCCGAGGCGATCGAGCGGTTCCAGATTGCCCGCAGCATCGCCGCCGATGACCCGCTCAATTTCTTCTGCACGATCGGCATCGCCGCGGCGCATTTCGAAGCAGCGCGCTACGACGACGCAGCGCGCTGGTTCACGCGCGGGCTTGCCGAGCATCCGTCGGCGGTCTGGGTGAACCGCTTCCGCGCGCCGGCCTACGCGCTGGCGGGCCGGAAAGACGAAGCGCGGCGGAGTTTCGCGCAACTCGCCCGCGTCTATCCGGAGCTGACCATCGCGGACGTCAGGTCGGCGCTGCCGAACACGCCGAGCTTCCTTGCGCGGCAGGCCGAGGGGCTCGAAGCGGCGGGAATGCGTCCTTAGCGCGCTTCCAGCGCCGACAGGCCAGTGGGCGAACGACCGCTCCGATCTCTTGCTAAAGCCGGTGATTCACGGAACAAAGGCGCAATGAGCGCGAAGTATGACATCATCGGAATCAACTATGCGGAGCTGCGCAAGCCGGATGGGCGGATAGCTCGGATCATCGAGAGCGCACTCGGGTCAGCGCAAACTGTCTTGAATGTCGGCGCTGGGACCGGTTCCTACGAACCGACTGATCGATCCGTGATCGCTGTCGAGCCTTCGCGCGAGATGATCCGAAGGCGCAGTCCGGCGGCGGCCGGGGCGATTCAGGCCTCCGCCGGCGATCTGCCATTCGATGACAAGAGTTTCGACGCCTCCATGGCGATCCTGACCATTCATCATTGGCCCGACAAGGAGGCAGGCTTGCGCGAGATGCGCCGCGTGACACGCGGCCGGATCGTCCTGCTTACGTTCGATCCATCGCACCGGCCGTGGCTGACCGACTATCTTCCTGAACTGGCGGCGTTGGATGAGGTACAGATGCCGACCATGTCCGACTATGAGCGATGGTTGGGCCCTGTGGAGGTCACACCGGTCCTGGTGCCACATGATTGCAGCGATGGATTCCTGTATGCCTATTGGCGCCGGCCTGCGGCCTATCTTGATGCGCGCATCCGATCCGGCAGCTCGTCTTTTTGGGCCATCGGCAACGTCGAAGCAGGATTGCAGAATCTGAGGCGAGATCTTGAAATCGGTGAGTGGGAGCGCCGCTACGCCGAATTGCTCACTCTTGATGCTTATGACGCGGGCTACCGGCTCGTCGTAGCGGGCTGATCCGCGAACGAACGCCGCACGCGCGAGCGCAGCGGCACGGACGCGGGAGGTCGAGACGGTGGAGCAGGGCCGGGATTGCGACGTGAACTCATGAACGCCTTTGCTGTGCAGGCAGCTGACTCGGCGATCAACGCTGCCGCTATCACGCGACAAACGCGCGCCGCGCGGAGGCGACCGCGGCAACGATGATCAGGGCGCCGGCCGCCTGGAGTGCCTGGATCGTTTCGCCGAGAAACATGACGGCGCCGCTCAACCCGAACACGGGTATAAGCGTCAGGAAGAGCGCGGCCGTGCCGGCGCTGAGCTGCCGCAGACCGATCAGATAAAGCCAGAAAGCGAGCGCGTACTGAACGACGCCTGATAACAATGCGAGCCCGATGAGCCGGGCATCCGCCCGGGCAATCTGGTCGAAGACGGCAGCGAGCGGCAGCCACGCGACGAGCAACACGAGCGCAAAAACCAGACCCACCGCCTGCTGCAGAGCAGCAAGCGCGACGGGTGGAACATGGGTCACCAGCCGGCTGCTGACGACCACGTAGAGCGCCGCGAAGAGCGTCCCAAGCACGACCAGCCCGTCGCCCAGCAAGCTGCCGGTGTCGCCGCCGCGATGCCCGCCTGTGACCATGGCCACACCCGTCATCGCGGCAAGGATCGCCGCCGCTGTCCTGGCGTCGACCCGCTCGCGGAACAGGAGCCACGCCAGAGCCACGATGAGAAGCGGCTCGGTCGTCGCGATCAGAGACGCGTTGCCGGCGGTGGTGAGCATGAGGCCGAACGTCCCGATGGCATAGGCGAGGCCAGGCTCGAGCAGGCCGCTCAAGGCTGCCCGTCGAGCCCCGGCGTCCAGCGCCACCTTCTGACCCGTCAAACCGGCGGCTACCCACAGGAACGCGACACTGGCGAGCAACTGGAGGGCGAGCAGCACGGGCGGAGAGAATGCCGCGAGCGCGCCCTTCGACATCACCGTCGCCGAACCCCAGCAGGCCGCCGACAGCACCATCGCGCCGACGGCCATCATCGCCGTCGAACGAGGGGGAGCGATGCAGACATCCGTGTTCATCGTCGTCTCCAAACAGCCAGGGCCTGCGAGATGCATATCGCCGTGCGGGCTCGGCGATCAGATACGTGGCCGTAGCGAAGCTCCCGCCTGCATCGCCCGATGAAATATGGCCTGTGCAAGTGTCGTCCGAAATGTCATTATTCCCTCCTTTCGTGCCATGCCTCGATCCGTCGGCGTCCTGATCCATCCGGACTTCCAGCTCTTGGATGCAGCCGGTCCGATCGCCGCGTTCACGGCCGCCAACCGGTTCGCGCCGGGTGCCTATGCAATATCAGTGATCGCGCTGAAGCCGGGCCTGGTCGTGAGTCATTCAGGTGCCGCCATGCACGCTGCGGCATTGCCGAATGCCCCGCTGCATACGTTGCTCATCGCCGGTGGAAAAGATTGGCGAGTGCCTGCAGGCTGCGTAAAAACCCATGCTTGGCTCAAGAAGGCAGCCCGCCGCGCACGTCGCGTAACCAGCGTCTGCAATGGCGCATTCTTATTGGCTGAGGCGGGTCTGCTGAATGGCTGCCGGGCGACGACGCACTGGGAGCGCTGTGCCGAGCTCGCACGGCGCTATCCGCAGGTGCGCGTGGAGCCGGATCGAATTTTCGTGCAAAGCGGCAAAATCTGGACGTCTGCCGGTATCACCGCAGGGATCGATCTTGCGCTCGCGCTGATCGGCGAAGATCTCGGTGAAGACATCGCACGCCGCACGGCACAGGAGCTGGTTGTCTA
>DATAAP010000588.1:0-10391 GCA_036260035.1 Alphaproteobacteria bacterium
GCGTCGGCGGGCTCGCGATCCTGCAGCCGTGGAAGAGCGTCGGCTTCATGCTCGGGACCCAGCCCTTCGAGGCGGTCTATCCTTACGGGCTCTCGGTCGTGCCGCTGTTCATCGTCATGGGCGTGTTCGCTGCACATGCGGGCTTGTCGCGGCAGCTCTACCAGGCGGTCTATGCCTTCATCGGCCATTGGCGCGGCGGCCCCGCGCACGCGACGATCGGCGCTTGCGCCGCTTTCGGCGCGATCTGCGGATCGTCGATCGCGACGGCGGCGACGATGTGCCGCGTGGCGCTGCCGGAGATGCGCCGGCGCGGGTATGACGACCGCATTGCGACTGCGGTGATCGCTGCCGGCGGCACCCTCGGCATCATGATCCCGCCGTCGATCATGTTCGCGATCTACGGGCTGCTGACCGAAACGTCCATCGGCAAGCTGTTCGTCGCCGGAATTTTGCCCGGGCTGCTCGGGACGGCGCTCTACATGTCGGCTGTGAAGGTCTCGACGCTGATCGATCCGAAGGTCGCGCCGGCAGGCGACCGGCTGCCGTGGCGCGAGCGCGGCAAAGCGCTCGCCGAAGTCTGGGCCGTGCTGCTGCTGTTCGGCGCGGTGATCGGCGGCATCTATTTCGGCATCTTCTCGCCGACCGAGGGCGCCGGCGTCGGGGCTGTCGGCGCGCTGCTGTTCGCGATTGCGCGGCGCTATCTAGATCGCCGCCGCCTCGCGGATGCAGTGCATGAGACAGCCGGCACCGTCGGTATGATCTTCCTGATCCTGATCGGCGCCGTGCTGTTCAACGCCTTCCTCGAGACCAGCAAACTTCCTGCCGTGCTGGCGCAGGAGACGGCGGCACTGGGCCTGCCGCCGATCCTCGTGCTGACGGCGCTGATGGTCTTCTATATCGCGCTCGGTTGCATGATGGACAGCTTGTCGATGATCCTGCTGACCGTGCCGGCGGTGTTCCCGCTGATCACTGCGCTGCAGATCGACCCGATCTGGTTCGGGGTACTGCTGGTGACCGTGGTTGAGATCGGCATGATCACGCCGCCTGTGGGCATGAACCTGTTCGTGATCCAGGGGGCAGGGCGCGTGCCGCTGAAGACCATCATCGCCGGCATCTGGCCCTTCATCATCGCCGATGTCGTGCGGCTCACCTTGCTGATTAGCTTTCCGGCGATTTCCACCTGGCTGCCGTCGCTCATGATCTAGGAGGTCATTGCATGCCCCCCATTCTGCTGCCAACCTCGCTGGTCGGCTCCTATGCGCAGCCCGATTGGCTGATCGACCGCAAGAAGCTGGCCGGTCGCTTTCCGCCGCGCGTGCGCGCGAAGGAGCTGTGGCGCGTGGCGCCCGATTTCCTGGAGCAGGCGCAGGACGATGCGACGATCCTGGCAATCCGCGACCAGGAGCGCGCCGGCCTCGATATCGTCACCGACGGCGAAATGCGCCGCGAAAGCTATTCCAACCGCTTCGCGACCGCGCTCGAAGGCGTGGACATCGACAATCCCGGCACGGCGCTCGACCGCAGCGGCCATCCAAACCCGGTGCCGCGGGTGGTCGGGCCGATCCGCCGCAAGCATCCGGTCGAAGTGCGTGACGTGCAGTTCCTGCGCGCCAACACCGACCGCATGATTAAGATGACGGTGCCCGGCCCCTTCACCATGTCGCAGCAGGCGCAGGACGATTACTACAAGGACCCGGAGAGGCTGGCGCTCGACTACGCGATCGCCGTCAATGAGGAGATCAAAGACCTGTTCGCCGCCGGCGCCGACATTGTGCAGATCGACGAGCCTTATATGCAGGCGCGACCCGAGAAGGCGCGCCAGTACGGGCTCAAGGCGCTCAATCGTGCGTTGGAAGGCATCACCGGTACGACGGCGGTGCACATCTGCTTCGGCTATGCCGCGATCATCCACGAGCGGCCGTCGGGCTATTCCTTCCTGCCGGAGCTCGAGCAGTCGGCGGCGAAGCAGATCTCGATTGAGACCGCGCAATCCTCGCTCGACACCTCGGTGCTCAAGACGCTGCCGAGCAAGACCATCATCCTAGGCGTGCTCGACCTTTCCGACATGAAGGTCGAGACCCCGGAGACCGTGGCGGCACGCATCCGCCGCGCCCTGCCGCACGTGGCGGCAGAGCGCATCATCGTCGCACCGGATTGTGGACTGAAGTACCTGCCGCGCGAGGTGGCCTTCGGCAAGATGAAGGCGATGGTAGAGGGGGCGAAGATCGTCCGGCGCGAACTTGGAAAGGCGTAGCGGCGGCCTATTTGCCGCGCCCAGTCTTGCCCTGCAGCTCCTCTATGCGCTTTGAAGCGTCCGCCTTCGACAGCGTCTCGTCGAATGGCTCGCCCGCTTCCTGTGATAGGGTCTTGAGGTACGAGGCCTGCGGACCGGTCATCGGCTCGTCGCCGGTGACCCAGTCGTCCGGATCCTTCTCCGGATGTGCATCTGGCGCCGTACCGTCGTGCTTTGCTTTCATCGATTGGCTGTCGTTCATGGTTTGTTCCTTCAGTTCAGGAGGACAAACGCGCGCTTTAGCCAACGTGTTCCGAACCAACCGACAGCAAGCTTGGCTGCAACAGAGGATCAGAGGATCAGCGGCACCTGGATCAGGAGGATGCACGCCAGCACGAGGATCGCGATTACGCGCTCTGCGGGCGTCCAGCGGTTCCAGTCTTTCACCCAGTAGTGCCACATAGGCAGTCTCGCCTGTTGTCCCGCGGCTGGTGTTCGTCGGCGGGTGCCAACCACAATGCCGCGGTCTCGCTTACGACTACGTTCACGAATGCGCGCGAATTTCCCGGCACGGAAGAAAATCCACACCCGTTGCCGAACGGCAACAGTGCGGCGAACGGGCCGATGCGGCGGCGGCGCCGTGATCGCTCGGGACGTCGCGTCTTAGTTGTGGGCTACTTGACCGCCGAGAAGGCGGTCGGCTGCAGGATCGTGTTGGTGATCTTGGCGACGATAGGGCCGTCCTTTTCGGACTCCGCGCGCTTGGCGAGCCATTCGGGATCGGCCATGAAGGTGTTCCACTTCTTCTCGCGCTCGGCCAGCGATTCCCATTGCAGCAGGTAGTAGAGCGCCTGGTTCGACTCGCCGATCGCGACCGTCCAGAACCCCGCCTGCCGGATCCCATGACGCTTCCACAGATCGAGAGTGACCGTCTCGAAGCGCTTCAGCAGGGCGGGCAACCGCCCCGGCACGCAGTGGTACACACGCAGCTCGTAGATCATCGTCGTTTCTTCCCCTCGGTTGCAGCCGCCTGACGATTCGCGACCAGAGCTGTGACGGGGGTCACAGCGCGGCTCGGATCGGCAAGGTATACGAACTATTAACCTCGGTCCGGATGGATGTCGCGCGTCGCCGCAACAAATCCGTCCGATTCCGAAGCGGGAAACCGAAACGATCCCTAGACACACTGGTCCGGACCCGAGTTCCCGTCGGGCCCGGCCGTCAAAACAGCAAGCGATCAACGTGAGTCACGCCGTACGTCAACTCTCTCAAGAAACTGCGCCGGCGAAGCCGCGCCGAGTGCCGTCGAACGATGCCGCCTCGTCCACCATCATTCCGCTTTCAGCCGTTTCGGGCGGCCGATCCGCCATTCCCGGCGGAAAGTCCTCGGCTGCACCCAATCCGCCGCCGCGCCGGCGCGGCTCGCGCGGCAGCGACCTCATCTTCGGCGGTACGCTTGCTTTCATCCTGCTGATCGCCTGCCTCACCTGGGAGATGCTGTCGCAAGGCACAGAGGTGCCGCACACCGCTGTGGAGAGCGGCCACCAGCGCGCTTTCATCCCGGCGGTCCACTAGGCCGGCGCATTGCGCCAGGCCAGTCCTCCGCCTTTGTTCGCCCGGCCCAGTCCGCCCGCCCGGTCTCGCACCCGGCGCGCTTTGCTATGAGCGGCTAGGGCGACGCCCCACCTAGCGGAGGTCGAGAACGCCGAGGCGGTCGCCTATCCCGCCGGGCGTCTACGAGCGCGGACTGCGCAGGACCGTGAAACAGCGAGATGGCCGTCAGAGGGCCATTCTAGTCCATTGAATGACAAGGACCTTGGAGGCTGCGCGGTGTTGACCGTTCGTGCAATCCTGCTTCGCAGCCCTGCGGGTGGACCGAAAAGACGTGACCTGATAGTCACTGCGCCATGACGGACACCCTCGCCATGGCGCTGGCGCAGATCAACCCGACGGTCGGGGACCTTGCCGGCAATGCGGCCAAGATCCGGGAGGCCCGGGCGAAAGCCGCCGCCGAGAAGGCCGATCTCGTCGTCTATCCGGAGCTGGTGATGTGCGGCTACCCGCCGGAAGACTTGGTGCTGAAACCCGCCTTCCAGCAAGCGGTCGAGGCGACGGTGAACGCGCTGGCGGCCGAGACGAGGGACGGCGGGCCGGCGATGCTCATCGGCGCCCCCTGGCTCAGCCAGGGCAAGCTCTACAATGCCGCCCTGCTCCTGGACGGCGGCAAGATCGCCGCGACGCGGTTCAAGCACGATCTGCCGAATTACGGCGTGTTCGACGAGAAACGCGTCTTCGCCGCGGGCCCTCTGCCGGGGCCGATCGCCTTCCGCGGCGTGCGCCTGGGCGTCATGGTCTGCGAGGACATGTGGACGGCGGATTCGGCCGAATGCCTCACCGAGTCGGGCGCCGAGATGCTGATCGTGCCGAACGGCAGCCCGTACGAATCCGAGAAGATAGACGAGCGCATCAATCTCGGCGTCAAGCGTATCACCGAGAACGGCCTGCCTCTCGTCTATGTCAATCAGGTCGGCGGGCAGGACGAGCTGGTCTTCGACGGCGCGTCTTTCGTGCTCAACGCCGACTGCAAGCTTGCGGCGCTCATGCCATCCTGGCAGGAGGGCGTCCAGGTGATGCATTGGACGCGCGGCGGCAACGGCTTGTGGAACTGCGCGCCGGGGGAAATCGTCAAGCCGCTGCCGCGCATCGAGGAGATCTATCGCGCCCTCGTTATCGGCTTGCGCGATTACGTCAGCAAGAACCGCTTTCCGGGTGTGATCCTGGGCTTGTCCGGCGGTATCGACTCCGCGCTGACGGCGGCGATTGCCGTCGATGCGCTCGGCGCTGATGCCGTGCGCGCCTTCATGATGCCGTCACCCTACACCTCGCGCGAGAGCCTGGACGACGCGGAAGGGGTCGCGAAGCGGCTCGGCATCCGGCTGGACACGATCTCGATCGAGCCGGCGATGAAGGCCTTCGGCGCCATGCTCGCGGAGCCGTTCAAAGGCACCAACGCCGACATCACCGAAGAGAACGTCCAGTCGCGCGCGCGCGGCATCACGCTCATGGCGCTGTCGAACAAGTTCGGCCACATGGTCGTGTCGACGGGCAACAAGTCGGAGATGTCGGTCGGCTATGCCACCCTCTACGGCGACATGTGCGGCGGTTATGCCGTGCTCAAGGACGTCTACAAGACGACGGTATTCGAGCTGGCGCGCTGGCGCAACCAGGCGCGCGTGGCAGCGTTGCGCGGACCCGCCGGCGAGGTGATGCCGGAGCGCGTCATCACCAAGCCTCCGACGGCGGAGCTCAAGCCCGACCAGACCGACGAGGCCTCGCTCGGGCCCTACGCCAAGCTCGACGACATCCTGTTCTGCCTGGTCGAGAGGGAGATGCCGGTCGCCGACATCGTCGCGCGCGGCCATGACGAGGCCTATGTAAAGCGGGTCTGGCGCATGCTCGATCTCGCCGAGTACAAGCGCCGTCAGGCCCCGCCGGGGGTGAAGATCACGCGCCGCGCCTTCGGCCGCGACCGGCGCTACCCGATCACCAACGGGTTCAGGCCGACGACTTGAATTGAAAGGGAGGCAAGACAATGCCGACGAGCGTGAAGCAGCTTCTGGAAGCGGCGAACGCCGCGGTGCCGCGGATCACGCCCGCGCAGGCGAGGGAGATGATCGCCAAGGGCAACACATTGGTGGTCGACGTGCGCGATGCGCTGGAGCTGAAGCAGAGCGGCAAGGTCGCCGGCGCCGTGCACGTGCCGCGCGGCATGCTCGAATTCCGCGCCGATCCCGACTCGCCCTACCACGACAAGAGTTTCGGCAAGGATAAGACTGTGATCGTCTATTGCGCATCGGGCGGGCGCTCGGCGCTGAGCGGGAAGACGCTCAAGGACTTTGGTTACGAGCGGGTGTATAACCTCGGCGCCTTCAAGGACTGGGCCGAGAGCGGCGGGCCCGTCGAATCGGTGCCCTGACGCGATTGGACCGCCAGGCTGAGCGCATTCGGTCGGCGCGGCTCAGGCGGTCCGGATATTGGCGAGGAAGCGGTCGACCTGGTTACGCATGTCGTCGGCCTGCGCATTCAGCGCGGTCGCCGCAGACAACACTTGCGATGCAGCCCTACCGGCTGTCTCCGCGCCGTCGCGCAGGGCGACAATGTTCGCGGTGACCTGCTCGGTGCCTTTGGCTGCTTCCTGGGTGTTGCGCGTGATCTCCTGAGTCGCGGCACCTTGCTCGTCGATCGCGGCCGCCACGGAGGTCGAAATCTCGCTCATGCGGCCGATCACCGTCGCGACCGAGCGGATCGCTTCGACCGAGTTCTGGGCCACGGACTGGATGCTGCCGATCTGCGCCGCGATCTCCTCGGTCGCCTTGCCGGTCTGCGTAGCGAGCGCCTTCACTTCCGATGCGACGACGGCGAAGCCTTTGCCGGCTTCGCCGGCGCGGGCGGCCTCGATGGTGGCGTTGAGCGCCAGCAGGTTGGTCTGCGCGGCGATGGCGCTGATGAGCTGCACGACTTCTCCCACGCGGTTCGCCGCATCCGATAGGCCGGCTACGGTGGAGTTCGTGCGCGTCGATTCCTCGACGGCCTGTCCGGCGATAGTGGCGGACTGGGCGACCTGACGGCTGATCTCGCTGATCGAAGCGGCGAGTTCCTCAGCCGCCGCGGCAACCGTCTGGACGTTCGCCGAGGCCTCCGTCGCGGCGGAGGCGACGGCGGAAGAGCGTTGCGTCGCCTGCTCGGCGATGCTGGACATGCTCGCGGATGCGCCGCGCATCTCGCCGGCGGCACCGGTCAGGGCGCGCAGGGCGGCCCCGACGGACTGCTCGAACTCGGCGATATGTGTTTCGATGATCTGCTGGCGCTTCTCCTTGCGTGCCTGCTCTTCGCGTTGCTCCGCCTCGAGCCGTCGCGCGGTGATTGCGTTCTCCTTGAACGTGCCCAGGGCTTGCGCCATGTCCCCGATCTCGTCGCGCCGGCCGAGGCCCGGGATGGCCGTATCGGTGTCGCCGGTCGCGAGCCGGCGCATCGCGCCGGTCATATGCGTAAGGGGCCTGACAACAGTGCGCATCATCGACAAGCAGAGGCCAAGGCCCATTGCCGTCGCGAGCACGATGGAGCCGATGAGCAGCCACTCGACCGCGCTGGCCGTGGTTTCGCTCTCCTGCTTGGTGTCCTCAACGAATGTCTCGATCTGGTCGCTCAGCTTCTCCATCGCGTCTTCGAGGCGCGTGAAGCTCTCATAGAAGGCGGGCAGGGCCGCCATGGCCTCTTCGCGCCGCGTGAATGCGGCCGAGACCGTCCTTTCGGCGCTTTCCATGTAGGCACGCAGCGGCCCCTCGACCTGACGAAGTGCGGCCTTAATCTCGCTGGACAATGGTAGTTGGGCGTTCTCGGCGAGACGCGCTTTCATCGTGTCGATGTGCTCGCGGAGGTCGGCCTGGATCTTCTCGCGTTGAGCGCTCGCGTCGCGTTCGCTCGCGACGATCGCGGCCAGGACGTCCGCTCGGAGCGCGTCATGCATCATGTCCGCTTCGACCTGGTTGCGCAGCGCTGCGGCGGCGGTCGTGCTTTCGTGCATGTCCGCTTGGAACTCCTGGGTTCCCCACCAACCGGTGCCGCCGACGAGGAGGGTCAGGCCGAGGATCGTGGCCCCCAATACGATCGACTTTTGCTTGATGGTAAGAGTCATCGGTGTCTGCCCGTAGCACTGATAGGAAGGCAGTAAACGGGCACCACTGTTAAGTTTCGCCTAAATACCAGCGATGTCGAGGAGTTCATCGGTCGGCGGCGGCTGCGAAGGAGGCGCACCGCGCCACAGGACATGGACCGTGGCGCAAATCCCTGCTACCGATGGCGCGCCGCGGTACGGAAGGGCGCGGCGCTACCGCAACTTCATGAACCGTCAAGACAATCCGTGGCCCTGCAACTTCACAATACGCTGACCCGCCGCAAGGAGGCCTTCGAGCCGCTCGATCCGTCGCACGTGCGCATGTATGTGTGCGGCCCAACGGTCTACGACTTCGCGCATATCGGCAATGCACGGCCGGTGGTCGTCTTCGACGTGCTCTACCGGCTGCTGCGGCGCCTCTATCCGAAGGTCACTTACGTCCGCAACATCACCGATGTCGACGACAAGATCATCGATGCGGCGCTGGCATCGGGCGAGCCGATCAGCGTGATCACGGAGCGCACGACACGCGCCTATCACGAGGACATGCGTGCGCTCGGCGCCTTCGACGAGGGGACCAAGCCCGCGATCGTCGAGCCGCGCGCCACGCAGCATATCGGTCAGATGATCGCGATGATCCAGACGCTGATCGAGCGCGGCAACGCGTATGAGGCGGAGGGCCATGTGCTCTTCAGCGTTCCCAGCATGCCGAACTACGGCAAGCTTTCGGGCCGCTCGCGCGACGAGCTGATCGCCGGTGCGCGTGTGGAGGTCGCTCCGTACAAGAAGGATCCTGCCGATTTCGTGCTGTGGAAACCGAGCACGCCGGACCAGCCGGGCTGGGACAGCCCGTGGGGCAGGGGACGTCCCGGCTGGCACATCGAATGCTCGGCTATGTCGGAGACCCATCTGGGCAAGACGTTCGACATCCATGGCGGCGGGCACGACCTGATCTTCCCGCACCACGAGAACGAGATCGCGCAGAGCGAATGCGCGCATGCAGGCACGCCGTTCGTGCGCTACTGGGTCCATAATGGCTTCCTCGTCGTCAATGGCGAGAAGATGTCGAAGAGCCTCGGCAATTTCTTCACCGTGCGCGACCTGCTTGCGCGGGTGCCCGGCGAGGCGATCCGGCTGCTGCTCTTGAAGACACATTACCGTGCGCCGCTCGACTTCACCGACGACGGGCTGCGGCAGGCGAAAGGCGAGCTCGACCGCTTCTACACGGCGCTGCGCAATGCCGCCGACGTGAAGGCGGAAGGCAGCGACATGCCCGCTGGCGTGGTCGACGCGCTTGAGGATGACCTCAACACGCCGCTGGCGATCGCGTATCTGCACGAGATGGCACGGGACCTGAACGTCGAGACCGATCCCGCCCGGCGCGCACAGTTCAAGGCGAACCTGCTGCATGGCGGGCACCTGCTCGGCTTGCTCGAGGCCTCGCCGGAGGAATGGTTCCGTTGGCAGCCGGCGGGTGCCGCCGGAGTCAGCGAAGCGGAGATCGAGGGTCTGATCGAGGCCCGCCTTGCCGCGCGCAAGGCTAAGAACTTCAAGGAGGCCGACCGCATCCGCGACGATCTCAAGAGCAAAGGCGTGATCCTCGAGGATGGCCCGAAGGGCACGACTTGGAAGCGGGCGGGGTGAGCGGTGGCTGAGCGCATCTATCTTTACGATTCCACGCTGCGCGACGGGGCGCAGACGCAGGGCGTCGATTTCGGCGTCTCGGACAAGATCGCCATCGCCACGGCGCTCGACCGGCTCGGCATCGACTACATAGAAGGCGGCTGGCCGGGCGCCAACCCGACCGACGATGCCTTCTTCGCGCAGGCGCCGAGGCTGACGCAGGCGCGCTTTACCGCGTTCGGCATGACGCGCCGGCCGGGGCGCAGCGCCTCGAACGATCCGGGCCTGACGGCGGTGCTGAGTTCGCCCGCCGAGGCGGTGTGCCTGGTTGGTAAGACCTGGGATTTCCACGTCACCACGGCGCTCGGCATCCCGCTCTCCGAGAACGTCGATATGATCGCCGAGACGATCGAAGCGGCAAAGGCGCGCAAGAGCGAGGTGCTGTTCGATGCCGAGCACTTCTTCGACGGCTACAAGGCCAATCCGCAGTACACGCTCGACTGCCTCAAGGCAGCAGCGCATGCGGGTGCGCGCTGGATCGTGCTGTGCGACACTAATGGCGGCACCTTGCCGCATGAGGTCGAGCGCATCGTCGGCGAGGTCGCCGCGCGCATTCCGGGAGACCGGCTCGGCATCCATTGCCACAATGACACGGAGAATGCCGTCGCCAACTCGCTGGCGTCGGTGCGCGCTGGCGTGCGACAGGTGCAGGGCACGTTGAACGGGCTCGGCGAGCGCTGCGGCAACGCCAACCTCACCTCGATCATTCCCAACCTCATGCTGAAGATGGGCTACGCGACGGGCATCTCGGACGAGCAGCTCGCTCAGCTCACGCACGTGTCGCGCCTGCTCGACGAGCAC
>DATAAP010000589.1:0-2624 GCA_036260035.1 Alphaproteobacteria bacterium
TCAAGGGCAAGCAGCGGCCGGTGCGGGTCTTCGCCCTGCTCGGCGACGAGCGCGTCGCCGGCGAAGTATGGTTCCGCGCCGTCAGCGAGGCGCAAGCGGCGATGCTCAAATCCTATCGCAGAGGCACGCGCCCAGTCGCCGCTGCGATAGGATTTAAGCATCGCCGCCTGTGCTTCGCTGACGGCGCGGAACCACACTTCACCAGCAAGGCGCTCGTCGCCGAGCAGCGCGAAGACCCGCACCGGTCGCTGCTTGCCCTTGACGCGCAGCAGGTCGATCTCAAGTGCCGCAAAGCCGTCGAGGCGCGCGCGCGTGTTCTCGCCGATGACGATCGGCACGCCGTAGGTCTTCGACTGGCCTTCAAGCCGCGAGGCGAGGTTCACGTCGTCGCCAATGACGGAATAGTCCATATGGGCTTCGGAGCCCATGTTGCCCACGCAGCACAGCCCGGTGTTCAGGCCGATGCCGATCGCGACTTTGTGGAATGGACGGCCCTCGGCAGCGGCGCTCTTCGCCCAGCTCTCGTTCAGCCGCTCCAGCTCCTCGACCATCCGCAACGCCGCCCGCGCCGCGTTTGGCGCGTGGTCGGGGTCGTCCAGCGGCGCGTTCCAGTACGCCATGATGGCGTCGCCCATGTACTTATCGACGTTGCCGCGGTGGCTCTGGATGATTTCCGTCATCGGCGACAAGAACCGGTTGATGAACTGGATCAGGGTCGCCGCGTCCATCGTCTCCGAGATCGTCGTGAAATCGCGGATGTCGGAGAACAGCAACGTCATGTCGCGTGTCTCCCCGCCGAGCGACGGCTGCACCAGGTTCTTCGCCATCTGCTCGACGAGCTCCGGCCCCATGTACCGTCCCCACACGCTGCGGATGTGACGCCGCTCATTCTCCGTGCGCAGGAAGACGAGCAGGGACGAGGCGAGATAGAGCGTCAGCGCTGCAAGCGAGGGATAGAGCGGATCGATGAGCATGCGCTGCTGCGTGTACGCGAACCATGAAACCGCAAAGGCAACGGCGATCCCGGTCACGGCGATGGCCGCACAGGCAAATGGCCCCCAACGCGGCAGCAGAAGCAGCAGGAGGATTCCGAAGGCAAGCAGATAGACCAACTCTGCGATGTCGAGCCATTCAGGCCTTTCTAGAAAATCCCCCAGCAGCATCTGTTCCGCAATGCGGGCGTGCGCGACGACACCGGCGATCGCGGGATCAAGCGGCGTCACGCGCAGGTCCTTCAGGCCCGCCGCAGATGTGCCGACGAAAACGATCGTGTCTTCGAGATGGCCGGGTTTCACCTCGCCGTGCAGGACCTGCCATGCCGGCACGGTGCGTGCGCTGACGGGTCCGGTATCGTGCAGCCAGACCCGCCCAGCGGCGTCCGTTGGGACAATCTTCTGGCCGATGCGAACGACGCTAATGCCAGTCTGTGCGCCGTAGCGGACGATGCGGTTGGCGTTGGACGACTTGATGAGATAGGTCGACGCATTTTGCGCCACGCGTAGAGCTTCTGCTGCGAGGGACGGGATGACGTCCGGCGGTCCGTCCGGCCTCTGCAGCGCATAAAAGAGCGGGACGCGGCGGATTGTGCCGTCATACTCCGGATCGGTGTTCATGCTGCCCGTGCCGGCAGCAGCCTCGGTGAGCTGGCGGATGTTGATGACGGCGCCGTTGAATCCAGCGGAAAGGAATAGCCGCGGATCGTCACCGGCCTGAGCGATCCCCCATTTGGCCGTGGGGCGCTGGTTGGTGGCTTCGCTGGTCAGTGCGATGCCGATCACGGTCGGCGTCGTGGACATCGCCTTGGCCAACGCTTCGTCGTGGTCCGGCAGGCGGCCGGCAAACTCCTCGAGCAGGCCTCTTGGGACACTGTTGCCCAACCACATAGGGATCAGGCGGTTAGGCGACGTGCGGTCCGGCTCCGCGAAGACGATGTCAAAGGCGACAACCGCGGCGCCCAGATCGCCGAGGCGATCGAGCAGGGCGGCTACCTGCGTGCGCGGCCATGGCCACTGACCGATTCGCGCGAGACTTTCGTCGTCGATGTCGACGACGCGTACGCCGGCATCTTCATACTGCGCCGGGGACAGGCGCTGATACTCGTCGAAGAGGGCAAGCCGCAGGGTCTCGACCGGCCTGAAATCGGCGATGCGCGCCACCAGGGCGAGCACGAGGATCGCCGCGGGGATTAACCAGTTGGAGCGCCGAGCCATTCCCCCGGGTGCTAACCCGCGCCCCCGGGGAAATCAACCGAAAGGCGCGAGCGGCCCTATTTGAGGAACGGATTGGCCCGCCCGCGTTGCCGGGGCGGGAAGGTCTGCGCCAGATAGCCGACAATAAGCTTGCGGTCCTCGGCATCGATCTCCGGCATGCCGTGCCGCTCGATCATCCAGTCGATCGTGGCGTCCCAGCGCTCACGCGTCATGCCTTGAGCCTTGATCAACGCCGTGCCGTGGCACGCCGCGCACGCATAGAACGTCTCGTCGCGGCCCTTGCCCTCCGGCAGGTCCTCGGGCGTCTCGACCACCTCGTAGCCTTGCGCGCCGGCGGGCGGGCTGGCGCAGAGCCAGCCCCCGAGCGCCGCTGCGAGCATCAGCGGGGAAAAGAGCTTCGGCACAGTGCGGCGT
>DATAAP010000590.1:0-15178 GCA_036260035.1 Alphaproteobacteria bacterium
CGCGCGCCGGCGCCGAGATGGTTGACCGCACCGGGCTCGCCGAGCCGCACGCGGCGGCGCGGCTCGCAGAGCGCGAGCGCATCGCTATCGACGACGCCGACCGCGCCGTGGATGAACGAAACCTGCTGCATCTCTATAACCTGCTCGTAGAGCGTCGTGGATCGCTGCTGCTGACGGCCGTGGAGCCGCCGTCGCGCTGGCCGCTGCAGCTCGCCGATTTGCGCTCGCGGCTTGCAGCCTTGCCTGTGGTCGCGATCCGGCCGGCCGACGATGCGCTAGTCCAGGCAGTCCTCGTGAAGCTGTTCACCGACCGCCAGATCCGTGTCGATCCGGAGCTCATCATGTATCTCGCGGCGCGGCTCGACCGTTCGCTCGCCGTCGCAGCGGATGCGGTGAACATTCTCGACCGCGCGGCGCTTGCGGCAAGGCGCGCGCTCACCGTGCCGTTCGCGCGCGACACGCTGCGGAGCGCAGGGCTGCTTTCCTGACCAGTTCGCTAAGGGGAGGAGACAATGGATCTGGGGATTGCCGGGAAGAAGGCGCTTGTGTGCGCGGCGAGCAAGGGGCTGGGCAGGGGCTGCGCGATGGCGCTGGCGCGCGAGGGGGTGGAGCTGACCATTCTCGCCCGTGGCGAGGAAGCCCTGGAAGCGACCGCCGCCGAGATCCGCAACGCGACCGGCGCGAAAGTGCAGACCGTCGCGGTCGACATCACGACCACTCAGGGACGCGCAGCGGCGCTCGCCGCCTGTCCGCAGCCCGATATCCTCGTCAACAATGCGGGCGGCCCGCCGCCCGGCGATTTCCGCGAGTGGGACGAGGCTGCCTGGCAAGCTGCGGTGAACGCCAACATGATCACCCCCATCATGCTGATGAAGGCTGTGGTCGACGGCATGATCGCGCGTCGCTTCGGTCGCATCGTGAACATCACCTCGACGTCGGTGAAAGCGCCGATCCCCACGCTCGGGCTTTCGAACGGCGCAAGAGCCGGCCTTACCGGCTTCGTCGCCGGCCTAGCACGGCAGGTCGTCGCGAACAACGTGACGATCAACAACCTGCTGCCGGGTCCGTTCGACACCGATCGACTGCAATCGACCCTCGTCGCTGCCGCCAAAGCGAGCGGGAAAAGCATCGAGGCCGTGCGCGAAGAAAGGCGGCGTGAGAACCCGGCAGGACGGTTCGGCACGGCCGAGGAGTTCGGCCAATTCTGCGCCTTCATGTGCAGCGCGCAGGCCGGCTATTTCACCGGGCAGAATGTCGTCCTCGACGGCGGTGCGTACCCGGGGACGCTCTGAAGCTTTGCCGCTTATTACATATTCATTGCAATAAGATGACGAAGGGCGATCGCGTTCGCGTGCATACACGCGGGGAGTCGGTTGGCGGCTCAGATCGATTTGGCTAGAGTGTTCAGACATTGAAGTCGGGATGAAGTTCCGGTCGGGTTTAGCGTCGAGGGTTGGATAATGAGCGGCGCCAATGAACCCACGGAAGTCGAGCTGACGCTGCGCATGCCGCCGGATTCGGTGTCCCGGCTGTTGCGCGATCCCTTCCTGCGCAAGCTGAAGCAGGGGCCGAGCCGGACGCGCTGGCAGGTCTCCACATATTTCGATACCGATGATTTCCGGCTGGAGCGCGAACGCGCGGCGCTGCGCGTGCGCCAGATCGGCTCCCGCTGCATCCAGACGCTGAAGCTCGCACCCGTGCCCGAAAAGGGCGTTATCGCGCGACGCGAATGGGAGCGCGAGGTCACCGACAACACGCCGGACCTGCGCGATATCGACGACCGGCACGTCCGCAGGCTTCTCGATGGGGACATCGCCGATCGCCTCGCGCCGATCTTCGTGACCGAGATCAAGCGGTCGACGATGCCGCTGGCGCTCGATGGCAGCACGATCGAGCTCGCCGTCGACGTGGGCGAGATCAAGACAGAGAGCGGCAGCATCCCCGTCTGTGAGGCAGAGCTGGAACTGAAGTCCGGTCGCGTAGAGACGGTGTACAAGCTCGCACAGGAACTGAACCGGCGTGTGCCGCTGACGATCGAGCCGCTCAGCAAGTCGGAACGCGGCTATGCGCTGCTGCGCAACCGCAAGCCCGGTCCGCGGCGGGCCGAAGGCGTGCGTCTCGACAAGGATATGCGTGCGGGTGCGGCGTTCCAGATCGTCGCGCGCAACTGCCTTCTGCACTTGCGCGCCAACGAGGCCAGCGTGCGTGCCGCCGCAGTCGCCGATTCGATTCACCAGCTGCGCGTCGGCGTCCGTCGCTTGCGATCCGCATTGGTCGCCTTCGGCCACCTAATGCCGGCCGATGAGCGGCGGCGGGTGAGCAAGAGCGTGCGCTGGATCGCGCAGCAATGCGGCCGCGCGCGCGAGCTCGACGTGTTCAAGGCCGACGTCATCGAGCCGCTGCGGCAGAGGATGCCCAACGAAGCATCCTTGATCGAGCTGGAGCGTTTGGTCGCGCAAGCGCGCGATGACGCTTATGCCTCCGTATCGGCGACCCTGGACGACAAGCAGTATACGGAGACGCTGCTCGCGCTCGAGGCGTGGGTGGAAGGGGAGCGTTGGAACGAGGGTGCGGGCGGCGGCGTCGACATTCCAGTCCGCGATTTTGCGCGCGCCGTGCTCAAGCGCCTGCATCGCAAGCTGACGAAGGGCGTCAAGGCGATCGATGCTCTCGACGAGGAGGCATTGCACGAGCTGCGCATCCGCGCCAAGAAGCTCCGCTACAGCGCCGAGTTCTTCCGAAGCCTGTTCCGCGACAAGCCTGCCAAGGCGTATCTCGCCGCCCTCACCGCCGTGCAGGACCGCCTCGGCACGCTCAACGATGGCGCCGTCGCGCGGCAGCTCGTGAGCAGCCTGGAAGAGCGGCGGGGCGGCGTCGATGCCGACGTTTTCGCGCGCGGCACCGGCATCGTGCTCGGCTGGAATGCCTGCCGCATCGCCGCCGACCTCAAGCAGCTTCCCGCGGCCTGGGAGCGGTTCACCGAGGCCAAGCTGTTCTGGAAGTAGTGCTCAGTCGTCCAGATCGGCTGGCTTTATGAAATCCACCAGCGCGGCCTCGCCGGGCTGCAGATCCGCCCAGTGCGCGACCGGCACCTTGAAACGTGCGATGGCCGCGGTCGGGAATTTCTCTTCCAACCTGCCGCGATCCCCCTTGGCACCAGGCTTCAGAAGGGATAGTGCCAGTTCGTGCATCCCAGGATTGTGGCCAATCAGCATCACGCAGGCGGCGGCGTTGTCGGCCGCCTGAATTTTCGCCAGCAGCGCGTCGGCCTCGGCGAGGTAAAGGGCCTTGTCGTAGGCGATGTCCGCCTTCTCGCCGAGCGCGTCGACGATCAGGGCCAGCGTCTCGCGTGTGCGGACCGCGGGCGAGCAGAGGATCAAGTCGGGCCGGACGCGGTGCTGTTTGAGCCAGGTAGCGAGGCGGGCCGCAGCCTTTCGTCCGCGCTTGGCCAGCGGTCGGTCGAAGTCCTCGATGAACGGGTCATCCCAGCTCGATTTGGCATGGCGGAGCAGGACCAGTTGCTTGTTTTGTTTCAGTTTTGTTGCGGCCACGCAACGGTCCTGCGCCGAGAATCGTTCTAGGGCTAATAGCACGGTAACAGTCGCCATGCTATATGGCGGCAGGCGTCGGAACCCGCGCCGCGCACCCTGCGGCAGAGGTTCAATAGTGAGGACGACGTGGCGACTCAGATCCAGCTATCCGAGCTGATTTCGTCGGACCAGCGCACGGAACCGCGCTTCATCAATCGCGAGCTGTCCTGGCTCGCTTTCAACCAGCGCGTCCTCGACGAGGCGTACAACACCGGACACCCGCTGCTAGAGCGGCTGCGCTTCCTGTCAATTTCGGCCAGCAACCTCGACGAGTTCTACATGGTGCGCGTCGCTGGCCTGAAGAGCCAGGTCAGCGCCGGGCTCACCGCGCCTAGCCAAGATGGATTGACGCCCGCCCAGCAGCTCGTCGCGATCAACGGCCTCGCAGGGCAACTCATGGCGGTGCAGCAGCGCTGCTGGAATGAGTTGAAGAGCGAGCTGCAGCGCGTCGGCTTCTCAATCATCGCGCCATCAGACCTCTCGGAGGACGATCGCCGCTGGCTCGATGTCCGGTTTCTCGAGACGATCTTCCCGGTGCTGACCCCGCTGGCGGTCGATCCGGCGCACCCGTTCCCGTTCATTCCCAATCGCGGTTTTGCGCTGGCCCTGCAGCTCGTGCGCCGTTCCGACGGAAAGCCCCTGCAGGCGCTGTTGCCGCTGCCGAGCCAGATCGGCCGGTTCATCCGCCTGCCGGGCACGGCGATCCGCTTCCTGCCGTTAGAGGAGGTGATCGGCCTGTATCTTGATCGGCTGTTCCCGGGCATGGACGTGAGCGGCCAGGGCCAGTTCCGTGTGCTGCGCGACAGCGAAGTCGAAATCGAGGAAGAAGCCGAAGACCTGGTACGCCACTTTGAATCGGCGCTAAAGCGGCGGCGCCGCGGCTCGGTGATCCGGCTCAAGGTCAATGCTCAGATGCCGGAGGATCTGCTGGCCTTCGTCACCGACCAGCTCGCGGTTGGCAATGACGACGTGTTCCGGCTCGACGGCATTCTCGGTCTGGCCGACACGCGGCAGCTCATCGTGGACGACCGCCCCGATCTAGTCTTCCCGCCGTACAATCCGCGCTTCCCCGAGCGCATCCGCGACTATGGCGGCGACTGCTTTGCGGCGATCCGTCAGAAGGACATCGTCGTCCATCACCCCTATGAAAGTTTCGACGTCGTTGTGCAGTTCATCCGGCAGGCGGCTCGCGATCCAGCGGTCGTTGCCATCAAGCAGACGCTGTACCGGACCTCGGAGAACTCGCCTATCGTCCGCGCGCTGATCGAAGCGGCGGAGGCGGGCAAGTCGGTCACGGCGCTGGTGGAGCTCAAGGCGCGCTTCGACGAGGAAGCGAACATCCGCTGGGCGCGCGATCTGGAGCGCGCCGGCGCGCAGGTCGTCTACGGCTTCATCGAGCTGAAGACGCACGCCAAGATCTCGCTCGTGGTCCGCCGCGAGAGCGGCACCTTGCGCTCTTACGTGCATTACGGCACGGGCAACTACCACCCCGTGACGGCGCGCGTTTACACCGATCTTTCGTTCTTCTCGACCGACCCGGCGCTCTGCCACGACGCGGCGCGGCTGTTCAACTACATGACGGGCTATGCGCGGCCGACGGAGATGGAGAAGATCGCTTACGCCCCAGTCGCCCTGCGCAAGAAGCTGATCGACCTGATCGACGCAGAAATCGAGCATGCCAAGGCGGGCCGGCCGGCGGCGGTATGGGCCAAGATGAACGCCCTGGTCGATCCCGGCGTCATCGATGCGCTGTACCGCGCCAGCCAGGCTGGCGTCTCGATCGACTTGGTCGTGCGCGGCATTTGCTGCTTGCGCCCTGGCGTGCCGGGGCTGTCCGAGAATATCCGCGTGCGCAGCATCGTCGGCCGCTTCCTGGAGCACGGACGCATCGTCTGCTTCGGGAATGGCTACGGCTTGCCGAGCCCTTCGTCCAAGGTCTTCATCTCTTCGGCCGACTGGATGCCGCGCAATCTCGACTGGCGCGTCGAGACGCTCGTGCCCATCGAAAACCCGACCGTGCATCAGCAGATCCAGGACCAGATCATGGTCGCGAATCTACGCGACGTGGCGAATACCTGGATTCTCGGGCCCGACGGCGCATACAAGCGACTGCCCGCGGATGCGGACAGCTTCAGCGCCCACAAGTTCTTCATGACGAACCCGAGCTTGTCCGGCCGGGGCAAGGCGCTTAAGAAAGGCGCCGCGTCTGTCCGATTCTTGAAGCATAACTGACCTATGGCCCAGCGGCGCGGGCGGGGTGTCGGCCTTGCGGGCCGACGTGCCCGCCATATCGGCATTGTTGATATCGGATCGAATTCGATCCGACTGGTCGTCTTCGACGGCCTGTCGCGCATTCCGCATCCACTGTTCAACGAGAAGGTCCTGTGCGGCCTCGGGCGCGGCATCGAGCGCTCCGGGCGGCTCAACCCGGATGGCGCCGTCCTGGCGCTCGACAATCTTGCGCGGTTCGCGGCGCTGGCGCGGGCGATGGGGGTCCAACGGCTGCGTGTCGTGGGCACATCGGCGGTCCGCGACGCTCTGGATGGCCCTGAATTCGTGGCCGCCGTGAAGAAGCGCGCCGGTCTGAAAATCGAGGTCCTTGATGGCGGCGAGGAGGCGCGGCTTTCGGCGCTTGGCGTGCTCTCCGGGATTCCAGACGCGGAGGGTATCACGGGAGACCTTGGCGGTGGCAGTCTCGAACTCGTGCGGCTCGCGCGCGGAACGATCGCCGAGCACGACACGCTGCCTTTCGGTCCGTTGCGGCTGCGCGAGATTGCCGAGAAGGGGCGCGGCAAGCTGCGCGAAATGATCGACGAGCGCCTGTCGGCGATGCCGTGGCTCAACAAGGCAAGCGGCCGCGGTTTCTATGCGGTCGGCGGCGCGTGGCGTGCGCTGGCGCGGCTGCATATGGCGCATACGGATTATCCGCTGCACGTGATTCATCACTACGCGATCCGCCGCGCCAAGGCCGAGGAGTTCCTCGAACTTGTCGCCGGCCTGAGCCGCGAGTCGCTTGAGCGATTGACCGACACGCCGCGCCGGCGGCTTGAGACGCTGCCGCTCGCCGCAACCGTGCTCGGCCGCATCCTGCGCCGCACCAAGCCCGAGATGCTCGTCTTCTCGGCGATGGGCCTGCGCGAGGGCTGCCTGTTCGACGAGCTGAAGCCTGCCCTGCGGCGGCGCGATCCGCTGCTCGCTGCATGCGAGGAGCTGGGGGCCAGCAACGCGCGCTTCCCGGTCGACGGGCGCACGCTGCTCGAATGGATCGAGCCGATTCTGAAGCGCGCCAATGCGGCGCGGAACCGGCTCAGGCTCGCGGCCTGCTATCTCAGCGACATCGCCTGGAGCGAGCACCCCGACTACCGGGCGGACATCGCCTTTTTGCGCGTGCTGCGCATGCCGCTCACCGGGATCGATCATCCCGGGCGCGCCTTCCTGGCCCTATCGGTGTTCACGCGCTATGACGGCGCCGCAGAGGGCGACGTCACGCGGCCGGCTTGGCTGTTGCTCAGCGAGGACGATCTGCGCGAGGCGTACCTGCTCGGACTGGGGCTGCGGCTGGCCTACACGATGTCAGGCGGAACCGACCTGCTGCGGCGGGCACGACTGGAAACGGACGCGAAGACACTGCGGCTGGTCGTGGCTGCGCGTCATCGCGCACTAATTGGCGAAGCCGTCGAACGGCGTTTGGACGCGATCGCGCGGGCCCTCGACCGCAAGGCGCTGATCAAGGTCGCAGGCTAGGCGCGCATCAGATTGGGGGCCTGCGCCGGCGGGTCGAGCGGCATGATGATGATGCGCTTGCCGCTCATCGTCAGGGCGAGACGGCCATGCTTAAGGGCCAGCGCGTCGTTACCGAACACCTCACGCCGCCAGCCGTGCAAAGCAGGGACATCGGCATTGTCGTCGGCGGCGATGCGCTCGAGATCGGCGCTCGACGCGACGAGCTTCTGCGCCACCTGCTGACGCTCGCATTTCATCTTAAGCAGCACTTTCAGCAGCTCGACCACCGGTCCCAGGCCGCCCGGCATCTCGACCGGGGGCGGCAGGTGCGGGGCCTCGCTTTCCGGCGTCGCGACGCCGCGCGCGACCGCCACCAGGATGTCCTGGCCCATGCGGCCCTCGGCCAGGCCTTTCGACAGGCCGCGCAGCCTTGCGATCTCCTCGACCGTGCTCGGCGCATGCGCGGCGATGTCCATCACCGTCTCGTCGCGGAGGACGCGGTTGCGCGGAATGTCGCGGCGTTGCGCCTCGCGCTCGCGCCAGGCCGCGACCTCGCGCAGGATAGCGAGCAGGCGCGGCTTGCTGCCCGGACGCGGCTTGAGGCGGCGCCAGGCGTCCTCTGGCTCGAGGCGGTAGGTGCCGGGCTCAAGCAGCGTCGACATCTCCTCCTGCAGCCAGCCGGCGCGGCCGCTGGCCATCAGGCGCTTGGCCAGGGCGGCGTACACCTTGCGCAGATGCGTCACGTCGGCGAGCGCATAGCTGATCTGCCGGTCCGTCAGCGGCCGCGCGGACCAGTCGGTGAAGCGCACGGACTTGTCGGTGCGGGCGCCGGCGAGCTGGGCGGCCAAGGTCTCGTAGCTCACGGAATCCCCGTAACCGCACACCATGGCGGCGACTTGGGTGTCGAAGAGGGGGCTGGGGATGCGCCCGGTCATGTGGAAGAAGATCTCGATGTCCTGCCGGGCGGCGTGGAACACCTTCAGCAGGCGCTCGTCGTACAGCAGCCGCAACAGCGGCGCCAGGTCGATGCCCTCGGCTAACGGGTCGATTGCGGCGACGTCGCTGGATCCTGCGACCTGGACGAGGCAGAGCTGCGGCCAATAGGTCCGCTCGCGCATGAACTCCGTGTCGACGGTGATGAAGTCGGACTGGGAAACGCGCTCGCAGAATTCGGCAAGCTGGGCAGAATCGGCGATCAGTAGCATCGGGAAGTTGTTCTACAAGGATTCGCCGCAGCTTACCAAGCGATCCCGAGCGCGGCGGTGCTGCCGGTCGGCTTGACAAGGCACCAACCCATGTCATTTTGCCGGCCGTTCCGGCCGGTTTTCCAGAGGCTTTAGTTCCATGCATCCCTATCGGACCCATACCTGCGGCCAACTGCGCGCGGGCGACGTCGGCAAGACGGCGCGCCTGTCGGGTTGGGTCCACCGCAAGCGCGACCACGGCAACCTCCTCTTCATCGACCTGCGCGACCATTACGGCATCACGCAGTGCGTCATCGACACGTCCAGCCCGCTTTTCAAGGCCGTGGAGGCCGTCCGTCCCGAGAGCGTCGTCACCGCCACCGGGCCGATCGTCGCCCGCGATAGGGAGACGGTGAACCCCAAGCTGCCGACCGGCGAGATCGAGCTCTCCATCCGCGAGTTCACGCTGCAGTCCGGCGCCGAGGTGCTGCCCATCCTGGTGAACCAGGACGGCGACTTTCCGGAGGAACTGCGCCTGCGCTACCGCTTCCTCGACCTGCGGCGCGAGCGGCTGCACGCCAACATCCTGCTGCGGTCGCGGGTAATCGCCTCGATCCGGCGCCGCATGATCGAGCAGGGCTTCATGGAGTACCAGACACCGATCCTGACGTCGTCGAGCCCGGAAGGAGCCCGCGACTACCTGGTGCCGAGCCGCCTGCATCCGGGGCAGTTCTATGCGCTGCCGCAGGCGCCGCAGCAGTTCAAGCAGCTCCTGATGGTGTCGGGCTTCGACCGCTACTTTCAGATAGCACCCTGCTTCCGCGACGAGGATGCGCGCGCCGACCGCAGCCCGGGCGAGTTCTACCAGCTCGATTTCGAGATGTCCTTCGTGACCCAGGAAGACGTCTTCACCGCGATCGAGCCGGTGCTGGCGGGCGTGTTCGAGGAGTTCTCCAATGGCCGCAAGGTCACCAAGCCGCCGTTCCCGCGGATCGCCTTCGACGAGTCGATGCTGAAATATGGCAGCGACAAGCCCGATCTGCGCAACCCGCTGATCATTTCCGATGTCAGCGAGGTCTTCCGCGATTCGGCCTTCAACGTCTTCGCGAAGTCTGTCGCCTCTGGCGGCGTCGTGCGCGCCATCCCGGGCCCGCAGACTGCGGCTAGGCCGCGCAGCTTCTTCGATAAGCTCAACGACTGGGCGCGTGGCGAGGGGGCGCCTGGCCTCGGCTACGTGGTCTTCGAAGGCGGTGCCGCGAAAGGGCCGATCGCCAAGTTCCTCGACGAGCCGCGGTTGCAGAAGCTGCGCGAGCTCGCCAATGTCGGTGACGGCGACGCCGTGTTCTTCGTTTGCGACAAGAAGGACAAGGCGGCGAAATTCGCCGGCACCGTGCGCAAGAAGCTCGGTGAGGAGCTCGAGCTGATCGAGAAGGGCGAGTTCCGCTTCTGCTGGATCGTCGATTTCCCGATGTACGAGCTCAACGAGGACACTGGGAAAATCGAGTTCAGCCACAACCCGTTCTCGATGCCGCAGGGCGGGCTGGAGACGCTCGAGACCAAGGACCCGCTGACCATCAAGGCCTACCAGTACGACATCGTGTGCAACGGCGTGGAGCTGTCGTCGGGCGCCATCCGCAACCACCTGCCGGAGATCATGTACAAGGCGTTTTCGATCGCCGGCTACTCGAAGGATGACGTGGAGAACCGCTTCGGCGGCATGCTGAATGCGTTCAAGTTCGGCGCACCGCCGCATGGCGGGTCGGCACCCGGCATCGATCGCATCGTCATGCTGCTCGCCGACGAGCCGAATATCCGCGAAGTGATCGCCTTCCCGATGACCCAGCAGGCGCAGGACCTGTTGATGCAGGCGCCGAGCCCGGTGGATCCGGCTCGCCTCAAGGAGCTGCACATCAAGCTCGATCTGCCGCCGCCCAAGAAGAAGGACTGAGCGTGCTGGCGGTCGTCGCGTTTCCGGTGTTGGCGGAAGCCGACGGCCGCAAGATCGAGGCGATACGGCGCCAGCACGATCCCAGCGCTAAGCGGATCGCCGCGCATTTCACTCTCGTGTTTCCAACCAGCAAGATCGCGCCGGATGCGCTCGAGGCGCGCGTCGATAGTGCCGCCGCAGAGACGGCGCCCTTCACGGTCGGGCTGCGCCGCATCCTCGTGCACCAGAAGGGAAACGATTCCTACGTCTTCCTCGTGCCCGAGCAGGGCTACGACGCGCTCGTGGCCATCCATGCTCGGCTCAACAACCAGGACACCAGGGACAAGCGGCCCTTCACACCCCATGTGACCGTGGCGCGCCTCGCCGATCGCCAGCAGGCGCGTCGCCTGGCCACTGCGCTCGCGTCCGAGCACCTCGCGATCGGCGGACGCATTGACGCGGTGACTCTCGTGGAGGTCCCGGTGACCGGGCCGGTGCGTCCGCTTCACAGCGCCGCGCTGTGTGGCTAGCGGGCGAGGCGGGTGGTCTCGATCAAGCCCTGCTCGTTGAACTCGCGGTCGAGTGCCAAGGTGGTCTTGAGGGGATGGCTGCACAAGCTTGCCGCGAAAGCCATCTCCTCCGCGGCGGCTTCCATTGCCTCGTGCACGTTGGCAACCCCATGCTCGGCTACGTAATACGCCGCCAGGCGGCGGGTGAGGGCCTCGTACTCGGATGAGGTGATTTCCGCGACTTCGACGATGCGGCCATCCCCGAAGGTCTCCAGGCCCAGCCAGCCGTGTTTGAACGTTTCCATTTCGGCGGGGCGCAGGCTGGCCGGGTCGCGGTGGGCGAAGCGGAAGGCGCCGGTGACAGCCCATTCACCCGCCTTGGCGGGCGCTGCGACCGTCCGCCGCTCCTGTCCTCCAGGCCGAATGATGCGTGGAAACTTCATTGCAGGCGCGTATGTTAGAACGGATTGCTGCTGCGGTATCGCGCTTAGTGCCATAATACCGCCCGTTTCGCCGAGCACTCTTCCCGCCGCTTCGGGCCGGAATTCGATTGGATGCGCATGATCAGGTTACTGTTCTCGTTGGTCTTCGTGGCCCTCCTCGCGGCGCCGGCGTCGGCGCAGATCGCCTCCCACCGCGCCGCCTACAAGTTGAGCCTGGGCAATGGCAAGTCGAGCGGCATTTCAACCCTGGACGGCGCGATGTACATCGACTGGCACGAGGCCTGCGAGGGCTGGACGATCAGCCAGCGCATGCGCTTCGAGATGGTGGACGAGGACGGGCAGTCGATCGACAACGACATCTCGTTCTCGAGCTGGGAAGCAAAGGACGGCGTAAACTATCGCTTCACGCTGCGTACGACGCGCAATGGCGAGGTCTCCGAGGAGCTGCGCGGCTATGCCGAACTGGACGGCAAGGGCAAGGGAGGCAAGGCCGTCTTCAGCGAGCCCGAGGGCGAAGTCATCGAGCTGCCGTCCGGCACGATCTTTCCGACCGAACATTCCATCCAGCTGATCCAGAAGGCGATGGCGGGCGAGAAGATCTTCTCGCGCCAAGTCTTCGACGGCGCGACCCTGGACGGTGCGTTGGAGATCAATGCGCTTATCACGGGCAAGGTCGCGCCTGAGAAGCTGGGGAACGGCAAGATCGCCGCGGACCTCCTGAAGGGGCCGTCCTGGCGGGTCCGGATGGCTTTCTTCAAGCTCGAAGAGCAGGCGGCCGAGCCCGAGTACGAGACCAGCATGCGCATGATGGATAACGGTATCGGCGTCGACTTCGTCTTCGACTACAAGGATTTCTCGATTAAGGCGCAGCTGGAGCAGCTGGAGGCGCTGCCCAAGCCGCGCTGCTAGCGGCGCGGCGCAGCGGCACGACGCAGGCGGTCGTTGATCGCGGCGCCGAGCCCGCGTTCCGGGATCGGCGCCACCGCGATGCGGCGGAATTTCGGGCGGTCGAGCGCGCGCAGCATCGCGAACAGGTTCGCCGCGGCCTCCGCGAGATCGCGGCGCGGACTTAGGTTCAGCACTGCTTCTGCCGGGATGCCGCGCGGCGTGCGTCCGAAGGCGAGGAAGGCCTCGCCCGACCGCGGCCGGGCCCTCAATCGCAATTTCAGCTGCGGCGCGTAGTGGCTCTTGAGCTGCCCGGGCGATCGCGCCGGGCCTCCGGATGGCGAAGCGAGCTTCCCGATCAAGCGCTCGATGTCCTCGCGTGGAACGCCGCCGGGGCGCAGCAGGATCGCTTGCGGTCCGGACAGGTCGATCACCGTCGACTCAAGGCCGACCTCGCAGGGTCCGCCATCGATAATCATGGCGAGCCGCGCCGCGCCGCGCGTGCCCGCGAAGGATTCAATGACGTGGGCCGCGGCCGTCGGGCTGACACGCCCTGAGCGGTTGGCGCTCGGCGCCGCAACAGGTCTGCCCGTGGCTTTGAGCAGCCGCCGTGCGATCGGGTGCGCCGGCACGCGGACGGCGAGCGTGTCGAGGCCTGCGGAGACGAGCCAGGACACGCCGGCATCGGGCCGGCGCGCGAGCACCAGCGTCAGCGGCCCCGGCCAGAAGCGGCGCGCAAGCTTGCGCGCACGTGCGTCGAAGACGACGAGCCGCTCGGCGTCGCGGAGCGACGGTACGTGCGCGATCAGCGGATTGAATGTCGGCCGCGCCTTGGCGACGTAAATTGCTGCCACGGCACGGTCGGACGTCGCGTCACCGCCGAGGCCGTAGACCGTCTCGGTTGGAAACGCGACGAGCTTGCCGTCGCGCAGCAGACGCGCTGCGCGAGCAATATGGGTCGAGGATGGCGGAAGCAGAGTCGGGGTGCGGAGGCGTGGCATTACGCTCCGCGTATCACAAAAAGCAAAGAGCCGTCACGCTAAGGTGGCGGCTCTTACAGCTTTGGCCTCCCGCTGACCGCGGATGAGCGGGAGTCGCCAGTCACCGCATTGGATTTGCGGCGGCTTGGACGTGATTGCCTGCGCAACCACGCGCGAATCGTGCGCGCTCCATCGGATTTCGTCAAGCGCCTTGCACGTCCCCACCCGAATGGACTGTGGGCTTATCCGCCGGCGCACGGGCTGCGCTTGCAGAAGCTTCAGGAACAGCAGTGGAACGGGCGCGTTGCCAAAGCATGATTCAAAACGCACCCGAACCAAATCCAATTCCTCCAGAAATGCCAAGCGACCCGTCCCGGATTCCGGCGCCGGACATGCCCGTCAATGTGCCGCCAGAGAAAGGGCCGGGGCAGCCGGAACCGTTGCCGCTCGGTCCGACGCGGCCGACGCCGGTCGCAGGCGCATCGCTAATATCCGCGTTGGCGCTCTCGTGCCTGATCTCAGGTTCGGCCATGGCGCAGCATCAATCGGGCAAGGACACCAGCGAACTCGAACGTCCGCATCCGCAGCAGGCACAGTGCAGCCAGATCAGCGATGCCGATGAGCGGCAGCGCTGCCTGCGCGAGAACCAGCCATCAGGTGAACCAGGGGGCTCGAAGCCGCCGGGAGCGCGGCAAGCGCCACCTACGAACCCGGCCGTCGGTCGCGAGATGCGGCCGGTCCCCTACGGAGAGACGAAGAGCCCGACCGATCCGAATCAGCCGGGCTCCTCGCGCTGAATGTCAGCGGGCGAAGCGGATTTCGACCCGGCGGTCGGCCGAACTAGAGATGTTGGCGCCGCTGAAGGCGCTGCCGCCGGGCTCGCCCGAGCCGTTCACGACGAGCACGTTCTGCGCGACGCCGTGCTTGCGCAGCTCCGCCGCAACGGTATCCGCCCTACGCTGTGACAGCAGCTGGTTCATCTTGGCATCGCCCTGCTTGTCCGCGAAGCCAGTGACGCAAATCTGCTGAATGTAGTTGTCCTTTGCCAGCTTTGCCGCGTTGGCGATCTTCTGCTGGTCCTGGCTGCTGATTTTCACGCTGCCGGTGTCGAACGAGATCATTACCGGCGACCACTGGCTCGCGGTCAGGTTGGGCGTGCAGGCGCGCTGCGCCGTCGCCGGCTCCGACCCGACGCTCATGGCCATAACAATGCCGCCGCATGCCAGTCCCAGCATGCCGATCGATAGGCCACGCAAGATCCTCATGTTTGTCTCCACGTCGCGTTCGGTATCCAGGCGGACAAATGGGTCAAGGCGCCCAACGGGTCCGAACGGGGGATGGAATACAACCGTCGCGCGGGCCGCGCTGTGACGTGCGTCACAGCTCAGCGCAACCGCTCCTCGACCCAGCGCGCGGTGGCCAGCAGGGCTGGATCAGACCCATAGGCGCCGATGAGCTGGACGCCGGTCGGAAGGCCCCGCGGGCCGCGCTGCACCGGCAGCGCGATGTTGGGGCCCTGGAGCAGGGTCCACATCCGGCTGAAGACCGGATTGCCGGTGGCGCCCAGGCCTTCCGGCGCCTCGCCGGGCGCCGCGGGCACCAGCAGGGCATCATATTCGGCCATGAGCGCGGTCAGCTCGCGTTTGGCGTTTTCTTGTGCGCGGCGGTCCTCCAGATAGGCGGAAACCGGCTGCGCCAGCCCCATCTCGATCAGCTCGATCAGCTGCGGACTCAGCTTGCTGCGGCTGGCCGCGTACTCGGTCGCATAGGCGCGCGCGGACTCGAAGGCCATCATGCGCCGGTGCACTTCCGTGAGATCGGCGAAATGCGAGGGCAGCTCTACCGCTGTCACTTTGGCGCCCGCTCTCTGCACCTTGCTTGCAGCGGTCTCGAAAGCGTCAACGGCCGCAGGCTCGGCGTGCGTCCATTGCGGCGTC
>DATAAP010000591.1:0-3462 GCA_036260035.1 Alphaproteobacteria bacterium
CGCCGGCCATCTCGGTGCTCTCGGCCGTCGAAGGCCTCAAAATCGCAACGCCGGTCTTCGAGCCGTTCGTCCTGCCGATCGCGCTCGTGCTGCTGGTCGGGCTGTTCGCGGTGCAGCGCCACGGCACCGGCCGCGTCGGCAGCCTGTTCGGGCCGGTGATGGTGGTGTGGTTCTCCGTGCTGGCGTTGCTCGGCATGAGCCACATTGTGCAGAACCCGCACGTGCTGCTGGCGCTCAATCCGCTCTACGCAGTAAATGTCTTCATCGATTCGCCCGCGCGCGGCTTCATCGTTCTCGGCGCCGTCTTCTTAGCGGTGACGGGTGCCGAAGCCCTCTACGCCGACATGGGCCATTTCGGCCGCGTGCCGCTGCGCACCGCGTGGCTCTATTTCGTGCTGCCGTCGCTGCTGCTTAACTATTTCGGCCAAGGTGCCCTGGTCCTCGCCAATCCCGCGGCGATCGAGAACCCCTTTTACATGATGGCGCCGGAATGGGGGCTGCTGCCGCTGGTGTTCCTCGCGTCCACTGCGTCCATCATCGCCTCCCAAGCCGTGATCTCTGGCGCGTTCTCGCTGACGCGCCAGGCAATTCAGCTCGGCTACCTGCCGCGGCTCGACATCCGCCACACTTCGGCCGAGGAGATCGGCCAGGTCTTCGTGCCGCGCATCAACTTCCTGCTGCTGGTCGCGGTCGTCCTGCTCGTGCTCATGTTCCGGACTTCGGACAGTCTCGGTGCCGCCTACGGCATCGCGGTGACGGGTACGATGGTGGTCACCACCTGCCTCGCCTTCATCTACATGCGGGGCGTGCGCGGCTGGAGCCTTGCGGTCGCGCTGCCGGTCTTTGGTGTCTTCCTGTTCATCGACCTCGTCTTCCTCGGCGCCAACCTGCTCAAAATCGCGGAGGGAGGCTGGTTCCCGATCGCCGTTGCCGTGCTCGGCATCGTGATCATGATGACCTGGCGGCGCGGCCGCGCGGCGATGGTCGCGCAGCGCGAGCGCGGGGCGCTGCCGCTTTCGACCTTTCTCGAAGGCATACGGCCGGCGCGGATTCCGGGCACGGCGATCTATCTCTCAGCGCGCGTCGACGTCGTGCCGGGTGCGCTGCTGCACACGCTGAAGCATTTCAAGGCGCTGCACGAGCGCGTCGTGCTGATGACCATGCGGACGGAAGATGTCCCGCGCGTGCCGAATGACGGCCGGGTCGAGATCCAAGAAGTCGGGCACGGCTTCTTCGTCGTGCAGGTGCGCTGGGGCTTCATGGAGGAGCCAAGCGTCACGCGCGCACTCGCGCTGTGTCGCCAGAATGGACTGGACTTCAATCTGATGGAGACCTCGTTCTTCGTCGGCCGCGAGCGGCTGCGCTCTGCAAAGCAGTCTACTGTCGGTCCGCGCTGGCGTCAGCGGCTTTTCATCTTCATCGCCAACAACGCGCTCAACGCGACCGAGTTCTTCGGCATCCCGCCTAACCGGGCGATTGAAGTCGGCGGGCATATCGAGATCTGATCGCGAGCTCGCCCCGCGAAGTGAGGGCGCGTACTTGGGCTCAGGACCATCCCGAGCGCAAGCAGCGGTACAGCGTCGTCGCCGGTATGGCTCACGAAGTTAAGGCAGTCGCCGCCAGGGTGCGGCACGCCGCACGAGCTCGCGCGCAACCGTGGCGGCTTCGGCCGCGCGACTTCCCGCCTTCCCGCGACAGGCTACGCGCGACCAACCATAGCTATTCGCCGGCGTCGGCGCGTCGACTGCGCCGAGCTGGCGAGTGTCACCTCGATTGAGCCCCGGTCACACATACAACGCCGCTCCGCCCGAGCGGGTAAGTGCGGCGGCCTCGCCACTGCCATATAGTGGTCGCGCGTACGTGAGGGCCCCGATGCCGATCATTCTCACGTCATTGCTCCTGATATTGGGCTGCTCGGCCGCGTGGGCCGGATCGAGCATCCAATTTCGACAGGAGCAGCTTGGCAACGTCTTCTATACCACCCAGAATGCCCAATTCGCCGTCGAGACCAGCGGCGAGTTGGTCGAATGGGTGGTCACGGACTTTTTCGCGGCCGAGATTGCCCGCGGCACCGAACGCGTCAGCGCTGGCCGCTCGGTCATCGGTCCGGTTCGCGCCGGCAAGGGCTATTTCGAGATTGAGGCTAGGGCGTTCAGCGCCGGGGGAGAAGTCGGGTCCGCACGGACGAGCTTCGCGGTCATAGAGCCGCCGTCACGGTCGACCGCCGACGACGTCCCCTTCGGCGTGATGACGCATTTCGCCCAAGGCTGGGAAACGGACCTAGTCGAACTCATTGCGCGCGCCGGAATACGTCACGTGCGCGATGAGCAGTATTGGGCCGGAGTCGAGCGGAACCGCGGCGAGTACGCGTTTCCAACGCGATATACCGGCTATATGGCCGCGCTGCGAGCCCAGGGTCTGGAGCCGCTCATCGCGCTCACCTTCGAGAACAAGAATTATGACGATGGTCTGTCTCCGCATACCGACGAGGGCCGGGCTGGCTATGCCGGCTATGCGCAGGCGGTGCTGAATCAATATGGCGGCGAGGTGCGGGTGCTCGAGGTGTGGAACGAGTACAACGGAACCTTCTGCAAGGGGCCGTGCCGATTGGATCGCGCGGGCCACTACGCGAAAATGCTGGAGGCCGCCTACAGGCGCATCAAGTCGAGCCGCCCCGACGTAACCGTGCTGGGCGGCGCTGCCGTCCTCGCTCCATTGCCCTGGTTTGAAGCGCTGTTCACGCGCGGTGCCCTCGACTTCATGGACGGCGTCGTCATCCATCCCTACCGGCCGGTTCCGGAGGGCGTCGAGCGCGACGTCGCCGCCCTGCAGGCGCTTATCGCGCGATTCAACGGCGGCCGAACCAAGCCCATCTGGGCTACGGAGATCGGGCGGCAGGACCACGGACCGCAAGGACGCCACAATGTCGCGCGTTATCTCGCGCGCATGTACACGCTGCTGATGAGCGTGGGTGTCGAGCGGATCTACTGGTATCTCATGCGCGACTATGCCGGCTTCAGAACGATGGGTCTGCTACGGGCCGCGGATAGTGACCTCGGGCGCTATGCACCAGCGCCTGCGTACGCCGCATATGCCAATCTAATTCACCAGCTTCACGGCGCGCGGTTCGTGCGGCGCGAGCGTACAGACCCGAGGACGCACGCATATCTTTTCGAGCGGGGGGGAACGCAGATTCGTGTCATCTGGTCGCCCGGCGCTCCTGTTGACCTTCGGCTCTCGGCAGATCGACCGGTGACCATCGTCGACATCATGGGACGCGAGCGCCAGATGAACCCGCGAGATGGCACCATGATCGTAACTGCCGACGAGAACCCTATCTATGTGCACGGCGCGATCACCGCGATCAGCGATGTTGGGCGTGAGAGGCTCCTCGCTGATGCGACCGCCGACTATTCCGTAACGGCGCAAGGGCAGGGCGGCTGGTACTACGGTTACTTCACC
>DATAAP010000592.1:0-4865 GCA_036260035.1 Alphaproteobacteria bacterium
CCGTTCGAGTATAAGGCCGTCGCGCTCGATGCGGATGGCAAGGCGCGACTGGATGCGGGGCTCGCGCGGCTGATGACAGCGGGGGCCGGTTCGGCCCTCGCCGACAAACTGCGCCAGTTTTTTCTCACCGGCTCGGAAGTCGACCTGCTGCACATCCGGCCGCTGCGCCTCGCACGGTTGTGGGTGGTGCCGGAGCGCGCGGTAATCGAGCTCTGCCTGCTCGCGACCAAGGCAGGCCTCCTGTCGATGCACTGGGACCTGCTCTGCCCCAACTGCCGCGGCCCGAAGCTTACCGTCGCCTCGCTCGACCGCCTGCCACAGGGCGCGCATTGTCCGACCTGCAACATAGATTACGGCCGCGACTTCGCGCGCAATGTCGAGCTGACGTTCCGGCCGGCGCCGACCATCCGCCGTGTCGATGACGGCCAGTTCTGCCTGTTCGCGCCGATGACGACGCCGCATGTGGTGCTACAGCAGACGCTGGCGTCGGGCGAGACGCGCGACGTGCCGGCGGAGCTGCCGCACGGCGCCTATCGCCTGCGCGGCCTTCATCCTGGCGCGGAGGCGCTGGTGGAATGGACGGGTGGCGGGTTTCCCGCGCTGATCGTCACGACGGACGGCGTTGAGGCGGGCGCGCCGTCGGCTGCGGGCATGGTGCGCATCAGCAATCGCGCGAAGAGCGAACGCACGGTGGTGGTCGAATCGCGCGAATGGGTGCGCGAGGCGCTGACCGCGCACCGCGTTACGACCATGCAGGCCTTCCGCGACCTGTTCGCGACGGAGGCACTGCGCCCGGGCGACGAGGTCGGCGTCGGCCACGTGACCCTGATGTTCACCGACCTGCGCGGCTCGACCGCGCTCTACTCGCGTATCGGCGATGCGCGCGCTTACCAGCTCGTGCGCGAGCACTTCGCGTACATGGCCGAGGCGGTGCGTGCGCAGAATGGCGGCATCGTCAAGACCATCGGCGACGCCGTGATGGCAGCGTTCAGCGATCCCGCCGATGCCGTGCGCGCGGCCCTTGCCATTCAGGGAAATGTTGCCCAGTTCAACCGCGTGCAAGGGCTCGGCGCCGAAGACGGGCTCGTCATCAAGCTCGGCCTCCATGGCGGGTCGTGCATCGCCGTGACGCTCAACGAGCGGCTCGACTATTTCGGCTCGACCGCCAACATGGCGGCGCGCCTGCAAGGCGAGAGCCGCGGCGGCGATATCGTGCTGTCGCAGACGCTGGCAGACGATCCCGCGGTGGCGCCGCTATTGCGCGGCATCACGAAATCCGCCGAGACCGCTACCATTAAGGGCTTTGCGGGGCCGGTCGCGTTCCTACGCCTTCAGCCAATGCGGCTCCGGGTGTAGCATCGGCAGCGCCAAGGCGCACGGTCGTCGATACGGAACCCATGCTCATCATCTTCGGCGGTCTTCCGGGTACTGGAAAGACCACGCTTGCCCGCGCTCTTGCCCGTGAACTCGGAGCATGCCACGTGCGGGTCGATACGATCGAGCAGGCGTTGCTTGCCGCAGCACCTGAGCGGCCCGTCGGGGAAGCAGGGTACCGGATCGCCTTTGTGATCGCCGAAGACAATCTGCGCCTGGGCCGGAGCGTCGTCGCCGATTCCGTCAATCCGCTGTCCATCACGCGCGAAGCCTGGCGCGACGTGGCAACACGCGTAGGCGTGGCTTCGGCCGAAATCGAGGTGGTATGTGGCGATATAGAGGAGCACCGCCGGCGCGTGGAAATGCGCACCGCCGACATTCCGGGGCACAGGCTGCCGTCGTGGCAAGACGTCGTGATGCGGGAGTACGAACCGTGGTCCGGCGACCGCCTCGTTATCGATACCGCCGGCAGAGATGAGGAACAGAGCCTCGCCGAGCTGATGTCCGCACTGACGCGCCACCTCGCGCGCTAGCCCGCTCCGGAGGCTTGGGTCAAATGCTGCGCGGCGTCGGTCGCGTTCGTTCGCGCGGCACAGCCTGCACCATCATGAACGAGCTGCGCTCGGTCTGCGCGGCCGCCGCATAGGCGGCGCGCGCCGCGCGGATGCGCGCGTGATGGCGGTCGGCCCATTTCACTAGGCGGTCGAGCGGCGTCAAGAACGAGCGCCCGAGCGGCGTCAGCGAATACTCCACGCGCGGCGGCACGGTGGGATAGATGCGCCGCGAGATCAGCCCGTCCTGCTCAAGGCGGCGCAAGGTCTGCGCCAGCATGCGCTGCGAGATGTCGCCGATATTCCGTTTGAGCTCGCTGAAGCGCAGGGTGCCGCGCGCCAGCGACCACAGCACTAGCATGCTCCAGCGGTCGCCGATGCGGTCTAGGATGTCGCGGATCGGGCATTTTTCGGCCTCTCCGTTCTTGAGCCGGCGCTGGGTCATCTCTTCTCCCTTCCACAGCGGTGACTGCGCGATAACCGGGTGACGCGCAAAACCCCTCTTGTGGGTTCTTATACGGCAGACCAGTCTCGTTTAGGAACCAAGTACCGGTTTTAAACCAAAGGAGGCAAGGATGCTCGTCATAACCGGCGCCGGCGGCCAGCTCGGGCGCGCCATCGCGCACGCTCTCGCCGAGCGCGTTTCGCCCGCGACAGTAACCCTCGGCTCGCGCGATCCTGCGAAGCTGGGCGATCTCGCCGCGAAGGGCTTCAGGACCCGCGCCGTCGATTTCAATGTTTCCGCGAGCCTCGAATCGGTGTTCGACGGCGCGGAGGCGGTGCTGATCATTTCGGGCGACGCGCCGGCCGACGTGCGTATTCGCCAGCATCGCGCAGCCATCGACGCTGCAAAGCAGGCCCGTGTCGGCCGTGTGGTCTATACGAGCTTCACCAACCCGACCCCAGCGAGCCTGTTTCCCTTTGCGGCGATCCACGCCGACAGCGAGGCGTACCTGAAGGCATCCGGACTGCCCTACACAATCCTGCGCAACAACCAGTACGCCGAGAACATCAACGGCGCGCTGGCCGGCGCGAAGGCGACCGGGACGCTGGCGCTGCCGGGGGCGGCGGGCAAGGTCGCCCATATCACGCGGGCCGATATTGCCGCTGCCACGGCGGGCGCACTGACGCAGCCTGGCCATGCAGGCAAGACCTATGAGCTGACCGGGCCGGAGGCGCTCAACCTGTTCGATATCGCTCCGATTCTGACCGCGGCTTGGGGTAAGCCGGTCACGGCTACTGACATGGACTCGGAGGCCTTTGCCAAGCTGCTGGCCGCACGCGGCGTTCCCGCCTTCGCAGTCGACGCCGTCGTGCGCCTGCGCCGGGCCGTCGCCGCCGGCGAGTACGCCGCCGTCTCGCCCGATGCCGCGCACCTAGCGGGCCTCCCAATCGAACCGATGAGCGCCTACGCCCGGCGCATCTGAGGGGCTGACCCCTCTCAAGCTCGGGTAGTAATTTTGCTGCGGCACCCGGCTCAGTCTGGCGCTAGATTAGGCTTCAGACGAAGGAATCGCTGGAATGGCCGAGTTTCCGCGCAAATCGTTGGCGGATTGGGAGAAGCTGGCCCGCGAGGAGCTCAAGGGCGCCGATCCGGCCACGCTTGCCTGGACGACGCCGGAAGGCATCAAGGTCAAGCCGCTCTACACGGCCGCCGACCTCGAGGGGCTGGAGGCGGTTGGCACCATGCCGGGCTTTGCGCCGTACGTGCGCGGGCCGCGGGCGACCATGTACGCCAACCGCCCGTGGACCATCCGCCAGTATGCCGGCTTCTCGACGGCCGAGGAGTCGAACTGCTTCTACAAGGAAGGCCTCAAGCACGGCCAGATGGGCCTGTCGGTCGCCTTCGACCTCGCCACCCACCGTGGCTACGATTCGGACCATCCGCGCGTCGTCGGCGACGTCGGCAAGGCCGGCGTCGCGATCGACTCGGTCGAGGACATGAAGGTGCTGTTCGACGGCATCCCGCTCGACAAGGTCAGCGTGTCGATGACCATGAACGGCGCGGTGCTGCCGGTGCTGGCCGGCTTCATCGTCGCAGGCGAGGAGCAGGGAGTTAAGCAGGCCCAGCTTTCCGGGACCATCCAGAACGACATCCTCAAGGAGTTCATGGTCCGCAACACCTACATCTACCCGCCCGCGCCCAGCATGCGCATTGTCGCCGACATCATCGAGTACACGGCGAAGCACATGCCGAAATTCAACTCGATCTCGATTTCCGGCTACCACATGCAGGAGGCGGGGGCGACCTGCGTGCAGGAGCTCGCCTTCACGCTCGCCGATGGGCTAGAATACGTACGCGCTGCACTGTCCAAGGGGCTTAAGGTCGACGCCTTCGCGCCGCGGCTGTCGTTCTTCTTCTGCCTCGGCATGAACTTCTTCATGGAGATCGCCAAGCTGCGCGCAGCACGCCTGCTGTGGGCGCGGCTGATGCAGCAGTTCAACCCGCAGAATCCGGCGAGCCTCGCGTTGCGCACGCACTGCCAGACTTCCGGCGTCAGCCTCACCGAGCAAGATCCCTACAACAACATCATCCGCACGACGATCGAGGCGATGGCCGGCGTGCTCGGCGGCACGCAGTCGCTGCACACCAATTCCTTCGATGAGGCGCTGGCGCTGCCGACACCGTTCTCCGCGCGCATCGCGCGCAACACGCAGCTCATCATCGCCGAGGAGAGCGGCATTCCGCATGTGATCGATCCGCTCGGCGGCAGCTACTACGTCGAGCACCTGACGCAGAGCGTCGCCAACGAGGCCTGGAAGCTGATCCAGGAGGTCGAGGCGATGGGCGGCATGACCAAGGCGGTCGAGGCCGGCATGCCGAAGCTGCGCATCGAGGAGGCGTCGGCGCGCAAGCAGGCGCGCATCGACCGCGGCGAGGAAGTCATCGTCGGCGTCAACAAGTACAAGCCGGAGACGGTGGAAAAGGTCGACATTCTC
>DATAAP010000593.1:0-2068 GCA_036260035.1 Alphaproteobacteria bacterium
CGACGATCGCCGACCTGATCTTCGATCGCATTGCCTCGCTGCATCGCGACGATCGGCTGACGATCCTGCTGGTCGAGCAGCGCGTCGCCGAGGCGCTCGAATCGGCCGATCACGGCTATGTGCTGGAGACGGGGCGCGTCGTGCTGCAAGGCGACAGCAAGGCGCTGCGCGCTGACGACCGCGTCCGTCAGGCCTATCTCGGCATGTGATCAACAAACAAGGGAGGACAAGATGACAAGCAAGCAATTGGGGCGGCGAGGCATAAGCATGCTGCTGCTGGCGGCGGCGGCGATGGCGTTGGGCGTCGGCGCACCGCCCGCGCTGGCGCAGCAGGAGGTCAAGGTCGGGCTGCTGGTGCCGCTCTCCGGCATCTACGCACGGCCGGGTGCTGTGATGCGCATGGGTGCCGAGATGGGCGTCGAGCACATTAACGCGCAGGGCGGCATCAAGGCGATGAACGGCGCCAAGCTCAAGCTTGTGGTACTCGACAGCGGCGACACGACGGAGAAGGCGAAGTCGGCGGCGCAGCGCATGGTGGCGCAGGAAACCGACCTCGTCGTCGCGACCGGCGCCTATCTCAGCTCCTTCACGCTCGCGGTGACGGAGGTCACGGAGCGCGCCGGCCTACCGATACTGACTCTCTCCTACTCGGACATGATCACGGAGCGCGGCTTCAGATACATCTTCCAGACCTCGGCGACCTCGGGCTCGCAGGCGGAGCAGTCGCTGCCTGAGCTGATGAAGGTCGCCGCGGCGGCGGGTGCCGCGAAGCCGAAGACGGTTGCGATCATTACGGACAACACCGCCGCCTCGATTTCGTCGGTGAAGCCGATGAAGGAGCGCCTGCTAAAGGAACTCGGCATCCAGCTCGTCGTCGACGAGACATTCACGCCGCCGCTCGCCGACGCAACGCCGCTGGTGCAGAAGGTGCGCGCCGCGCGGCCGGACATGCTGTTTTTCCTGCCCACCGTCATCTCCGACGCCAAGCTGATGCTGGAGAAGATGAACGAGTTCGGGCTCGGGCAGGGCCGCATTCCCACCATCTCCTTTGGCATCGCGATCGCCGAGCCGGACATGCTGAAGACGATGTCGCCGGAGCTGCTGCAGGGCGTGATGGCCGTCGTCGGCAGCTGGGGCGGCAAGGGCCACGAGGAGCTGATGGCCGAGCTCAAGCAGAAATACGGCGAGCCGTGGATGACGCAGAACGCGATCTCCACCTACGCCGACATGTGGGTGATGAAGGCGGCGCTGGAAAAGGCCGGCAAGGCCGACCGCGAGGCGGTGGCGCAGGCGCTGCGGACGATGGATGGCGGCCCGTCTGCCTACTATCCGGGCGGCCAGATCAAGTTCGACGAGCGCGGCCGTCGCGTCGGCGCCGGGCTCACCATCATCCAGTGGCAGTCTGGCGTGCCGGTCGTGGTCTATCCTGAGAACCTGGCACTGGCGAAGCCGCTCTGGCCGAAACGCTAGCTGCTATCTTCCGATGCGCCCGCCCGGCACGCCGCCGGGCGGGCGTTGTTTGCCAACAGCAAGGAGCAACACGCGATGGACAAGGCGACGTTCGAACGCGGTCTCGAGATCCGCAAGGCGGTGCTGGGCAAGGAGTATGTCGAGAACTCGATCAAGAGCGCCGACGACTTCAACATGCCGCTGCAGGAGCTGGTGACGGAATATTGCTGGGGCGCGGTCTGGGGCCGGGAAGAGCTGCCGCGCAAGACTCGCAGCATGCTGAACCTCGCAATGCTAAGCGCGCTCAACCGGCCGCACGAGCTGAAGATGCATCTGCACGGAGCGCTGCGCAACGGCCTCAGCCGCGCGGAGATCAGGGAAGTATTCCTGCAAGTCGCGATCTATTGCGGCGTGCCCGCCGCCGTTGACGCCTTCCGAACTGCGCGCGAGGTGTTCGCGGAGGTGGATAAGAAGAAGTAGCGGGTCCGCAGGCGCTAAGCGGCCCATCCTTCGAGACGCGATTTCGCTGTATGCGAAATCGCTCCTCAGGATGAGGTGGTTCAGCTGGAAACGACCTCATCCTGAGGAGCCGAGCGCCGCGCCAGCGGCGATCGGCGTC
>DATAAP010000594.1:0-1598 GCA_036260035.1 Alphaproteobacteria bacterium
CCGTGCGGGCGAAATACCTCGGGCCGAGGCCCGTGCCGGTCATGCCCTCGCCCCCCGCCAGCGAGTGATGACCGCCTGCGCCGCCAGCGACACTGCGATCCAGGCGGCAACAGCAAGTATCAGCAGGATGACGTTATAAAGCGTGGGCTCGATGAGGATGCTGAAGATTTGATAACCGAGCGCGGAAATCACCACGAGCCCGGGCAGCATGCCGAGAATGGTCCCGACGATATAATCGAGCAGCGGAATCCGGCTGGCGCCTGCCACGAGGTTGACCAGCGTGAATGGTGCGATCGGCACCATACGCACCGCGGCGACAGCCAGCACACCGCCGCGTAGAATGGTGCGCCGCACCCGATTGAGCCGCGGCCCCATCACATCCTCCAACAACTGGCGTCCAGCGAGCGCGCCGACGGCGTAGGCGACGATCGCGCTGACGAGGGCGCCCGTCGCGGCATAGGCGAAGCCGAGCCAGGGCCCGAACGTCGCCGCCGTCGCTGCAATCAACACCGTGACCGGGAACACCAGCAGGCCGGCGACGACAAAAATTCCGAGCACGATTCCCGGCGCGGAGGGCTCGTCGGCAAAGTCGGCAAACCATTGGTGCACGGCCGCCGGCCGCGTCATTTCCGCAAGCGGCGTAAAGCGCCAGAGTAGCACCAGCAGAATGACGACGAGACCTACGCCGACGACCTTGGCGATCCGATTGATACGGCGCGCGCGCGGCCGCTCCCCGACAAACAATTTCAGAAACTCCGGAGGCGCGACCGGCCGTTCCGGATCGGCGATGCCCTCGAGCGCAGAGAGCGGCGGTGCGGCGTTGGCATCGATCTCGATGGGCTTAAGACTGTGGCCGCCGTTGCTCAACGACTGGGCCGTCCGGATGAGAGAGCCGGTCTGCGCCAGCGATGCAGAGACATCCTTTTCTGTCACGCCACAGAAGTGCGCCAGCATCCGGTCGCGCAGCGACACAATCGCCTCGCGGTGTGCTTGCGTGCGTGCCTCGAAGGTCACGTCGCATTCGGTATCGAGACCGAACGAGCGATTGTTCAGGTTGGCCGAGCCGACACGCAGCAGCGTGTCGTCGATAACCATGATTTTGGAATGCACCATGGTATCGATGCAGCCTGGGCCGGCGACCTCAGGATAGAGCAGGCAGAACCGATCGCGCACGCCTGCATCGTCGAATACGCGCGCGAAGCGGCCGAGGCCGCCCTGCATGGTCTGCTCCTCAAGCCAGGAATGCGCCGTCTTGGGGGCAACGACGACGACTTCGAGCGCAGGCCGTTCTTTCATGCGCTTGGCAAGCCGCTCCGCGAAGCGGACTGCCGTGAGGTACTGGTTCTCGACGTAGATCGTCCGTTCCGCGCGGTCGACCATGTCCATATACAGCGCCTCGACCTCGCGAATCTCATTCTCCTCCTCTGCCGGAGGAAACGTTCGCGAAATGCCAACATCGATGTCGGTGAGGTCGGGCTTGATGCTATCCGTCCAGCAATTCCCGGGAGCCGGCCGGAGCGGCGGCGTGCGTTCACAGGTGCCGCGCCGCCAGCGCTCTCGCGCAAGCTCGGCAAGTGCCAATGCGGCCTGGCCGTCAA
>DATAAP010000595.1:0-13872 GCA_036260035.1 Alphaproteobacteria bacterium
GTTGCAGCGCCTGCAGAAGGAAGGCCTCAACCCGTCGTCGCGCGTCGTGCCGGCAACCAAGATCCGCCAGGTCTTCTGCCGCGACCCCAGCGGCGTCCAGGTCGAGCTTAACTATCCGATGACGTGAGGCGGCGCGACGCCAGCGCTGCGTCCTCCGCCGCGATCCGCTGGCGCAGCAGCAGGGCATTGGCAGCCGTGAACAGCGCGGCGACGAGCCACAGGTCGAAGACCAGCGGCAGCACCGCGATCTCGCCCGCGACGACGGCATAGTTCGGGTGGCGCAGGAAACGGTACGGCCCGCGCGCGACCAGCGGCGCGCCGGGGAGCGTGATGATGCGCGTCGTCCAGAAGCGTCCCAGACTCGCCATCACCCAGACGCGGCCCACCTGCAGCAGCACATAGACTGCGAGCCAGAACCAGTTCACCGGCGTCTCCGGCGGTACCGAGAACACGATGGCGACGAGCCAGCTGGCATGCAGCAGGACGAAATACGGATACTGCTCGGGCGCATGCTCGACGGCGCCCTGGTCGAGCAGGCGCCTCGTATTGCGCTGCGCCCAGAGTAACTCCAGCAGCCGCTGCGCGAGGACGAAGCCGAGCACCCATTGGGCCGGGGTCACGCCGGGTGCTCCAAGGTCAGGAAGCCGGCGGTGAAGCCCGGGCCGAGCGCGGTCATCAGATAGCGTCGACATTGGCTGGCGAGCATGCGCTCCAGGACGAACAGCACCGTCGCTGCGGACATGTTGCCGTACCGGCGCAGCACCGCCCGCGCCTCGTCGAGCGTGCCTTCCGGCATGCCGAATGCTTCCTCGAGCGCGCTGATCACCTTGGCGCCGCCGGGATGGCAGACGAAGGCATCGATGTCCTTGACGTCGAGGCCGCGCGACCGCAGGAAGCCGTCTGCCGCGTCGCGGAATTGCGTGCGGACGAGAGTGGGGATGTCGCGCGAGAACAGCACGCCGAGGCCGTCATCGGTGATGTGCCAGCCCATGACGTCGAGCGAGTCCGGCCAAGTGTACTCGCCCCATGCGCCGACGGAAGGACCGTCCGCCTCGGATTCCAGCAGGGCCGCCGCGGCGCCGTCGCCGAACAGCGCTGTGGCGATGATGTTGCTCTTAGACTGGTCGCGCTTGCGGAAGGTCAGCGCGCAGAGCTCGACGACCAGGAAGAGCACGCGGCTTCCGGGCTGCGCGCGTGCGATGGAGGCGGCGCGCGCCAGGCCCAGCACACCGCCCGCACAACCGAGGCCGAAGACCGGCAGCCGCATGACGTCGCGGCGAAAAGGCAGCCGCTCCAGCAGCAGCGCATCGAGGCTCGGTGTCGAGATGCCGGTGGTTGAGACAGTGACCAGCGCATCAATGTCGGCGAAGCCTCGCCCGGCCTGCTCCAGGCAGCGCGTTGCCGCCTCGGCGAGCAACTGCACCGCGTTCTCCACATAGACCGCATTGCGTTCCGCCCAGCTATGCTCCTGCGCGTACCAATCGATCGGCACGCAGGAATGGCGCGTCTCGATTCCGGCATTCGCATAGACTGGCATCAGGCGCTCGATCTCCGACCGCTTGCGGTCGAAAATGCGTGTAGTCCACTCGATGACGTCCTTCTGCCGGATCACGTGCGGCGGCACGGCGGTCGCGACGGCGGCAAGCCGAGGCGCGATCACGGCCGGCTTCCCGGTGTCCGCTGCCTTTGCGCGAGTGGGTACCTATCTGACACAATCCTGCCGTATCGACTTAATGTCACGAGACGATTAAGAACACCGGTATGGCGGCTAAGTTCCCCGGCTTCTCGCAGCATAGGATCAGCACCTCCGAGGCTGAAATCAACTTGCGGCGAGGCGGCGACGGGCCGCCGGTGCTGCTGCTGCACGGCTATCCCGAGACGCATCTGTGCTGGCACCGCGTGGCGCCGCTGCTGGCGCGGCGCTTTACTGTCGTAGCTGCCGACCTGCGCGGCTACGGCGATTCCTCGAAGCCGGCATCGGCACCGGATCATGCGCCGTATTCGAAGCGCAGCATGGCGCAGGACATGGTGGAAGCCATGGCGCGGCTGGGCTTCACGCAGTTCGCCGTTGTCGGGCATGACCGTGGTGCGCGCGTCGCGTACCGGATGGCGCTCGATCATCCGAATGCCGTAGCGAAGCTGGCGGTGCTGGACATCGTACCGACCTATACGACGTGGATGCGCATGCAGATGAGCCGCGGCCTGGCCACGTATCACTGGTTCTTCCTGGCCCAGCCGGACGGCCTGCCCGAGCGCCTGATCGGCGCCGATCCGGCCTACTATCTGAAGGAGAAGCTGCGGCGCTGGTCGGGCAGCATGGACGCCTTCCCGGAAGAAGTGGTGGCCGACTACGTCCGCTGCTTCTCCGATCCGGCCTGCATCCACGCCTCCTGCGAAGACTACCGCGCCGGCGCGACGATCGATTTCGCAATCGACAAGGCGGATTACCGTACGCGCAAGATCGCTTGCCCGGTGCTGGCGTTATGGGGCCAGCGCGGCTTCGCGAAGGGCAATGACGACAGCAACGATCCTGTCGCCGACTGGCGCGAATGGGCCGATGACGTACGCGGCCAGCCGATCCGGTGCGGCCATTTCCTTCCCGAGGAGGCGCCGGAGGAGACGACGAAGGCGCTCGAAGCCTTCCTATGACTGAACCTGCCCCCAACCCGATCCAAGATCTCAAGCCCGTCAGCTTCCACATGGGCTTGCTGGCGCGGCTGCGCGCCTACCTCTTCGCGGGCATTCTGCTGACGGCGCCGATCGCCATCACGCTTTACATCGCTTGGATCTCGATTGGCTTCGTCGACCAGACAGTCGCCCGGCTGCTGCCGCCGGCCTACAACCCGAATACCTACCTGCCGTTCAGCATCCCCGGCCTGGGGCTGCTGCTCGTGCTCGCCGCCCTGATCGTCGTCGGCTGGCTCGCGGCGGGCATGCTGGGACGCCTATTCGTGCGGCTCAGCGAGGGCGTGCTCAACCGCATGCCGATCGTGCGTTCGGTCTACGGCGCCGTGAAGCAGATCTTCGAGACGATCCTCGCCGAGCGCGCCAACGCCTTCAGCAAGGTGGTGCTCATCCAGTTTCCGCGGCCGGGCATGTGGCGCATCGGCTTCGTGACCGGGCTGATTCCCGGCAACGTGCAGGACGTCGCCGAGGGCGGGGTGCTCAACGTCTTTGTACCGAACTCGCCAAACGTCACTGCCGGGTTCCTGGTGCTCGTGCCGCCGAAGGAGATCGTCACCGTCGACCTCACCCCGGAAGAGGCGCTTAAGCTGATCGTATCCGGCGGCATCGCCGGCCGCGTGGTCGCCGCGCCGAAGCTCCGCGGTGAGGAGCCAACGGGGCCGTGACGGCCGCAAGGTCGGCATATTCATAAAAGATCATAATAAGAGAGTATCAATTAATTAAGGATCTAACCCGCCTGCAGAAGCCGCACGGCGGCGTCGCGCTCGAATAGGTAGAGCAGGGTGATCAAAGCCCGACCGCGAGACGAGGAAAGGCTGGGATCGCGCTCGAGCGCCAGCCGCGCGTCGTCGCGGGCGATTTCCATCAAGTCGGCGTGGACGGCGAGGTCGGCGAGCCGGAACTCTGGCATGCCGCTCTGCCGAGTGCCGAGCAGCTCGCCGGCGCCGCGGAGGCGCAGATCCTCCTCGGCGATGCGGAAGCCGTCTTCGGTCTCGCGCAGGATGCTGAGGCGCGCCTTCGCCGTATCGCTCAGCGGCGTAGCGTAGAGCAGCACGCATGTAGAGCGGCGATCGCCGCGGCCGATGCGGCCGCGCAGCTGATGGAGCTGCGCAAGTCCGAAGCGTTCCGCATGCTCGACAACCATCACGGTCGCTTCGGGCACGTTGACGCCGACCTCGATCACTGTGGTCGCGACGAGGACGTTGGCATCACCTTCGACGAAGCGCGCCATTGCCTGGTCCTTCTACGCCGCCTTCATCTTGCCATGCACGAGCACGACGCGCTCCGGGCCGAAGCGCGCCGCCAGCTCGACATGCCGCTCCGTCGCAGCCGCGAGGTCGACGGCCTCGGACTCCTCGACCATCGGGCAGACCCAGAACAGCTTGGCGCCTGCCCGGATCTGCCGCGCTACACCGTCGAGCACCTCGTCCATACGCGACAGCGGCACCACGCGCGTGTCGACCGGCTGGCGCCCCGGCGGTTTCTCGGTCAGCCGCGACACGTCCATGTCGCCATAGGAGCAGAGCAGCAGCGTGCGCGGGATCGGCGTCGCCGTCATTACCAGCATATCGATGGTCTCACCCTTCGCGGCGAGGCCCAGGCGCTGGTGCACGCCAAAGCGGTGCTGCTCGTCGATGACCGCGAGCGCCAGATCCTTGAAGCCGACGTCCTCCTGGAAAAGCGCATGCGTGCCGATCACAATTGGGATGCTGCCGTCGGCCAATGCGTCCAGGATGCGCTGGCGCGCCTTACCCTTGTCACGGCCCGTCAACAGCGCCACCGGCACGCGCGCTGCGGCAGCCAGCGGTTCGATCGTCGCGTAGTGCTGGCGCGCAAGGATCTCCGTCGGCGCCATCAGCGCCGCCTGCGCGCCGGTCTCAACCGCGTTGAGCATGGCCAGCAGCGCCACGACCGTCTTGCCGCTGCCGACATCGCCCTGCAGCAGCCGCACCATGCGGTGGTCGGAGCCCATGTCGGCGTCGATCTCTGCGAGTGCCATGCGCTGGGCGCCGGTCAGCGCGAAGGGCAAGGCGTCCACTACGCGCTGGCGCAGCCGGCCATCGCCGCGGATGATCCGACCCCGCTGGCGCCGCTGATGCGCACGCACGACTGCAAGGGCGAGTTGGTTGGCCAGCAATTCGTCATAGGCGAGCCGCCGGCGCACGACGGTCAGCGGCGAGAGATCGGCTTCGCTCTCCGGCGCATGCACGGCGCGGATCGACCCTTGCCAGCCCTGCCACTTCTCGCGGGCGATCAGCGCCGGATCGAGCCACTCGTCGAGCGCGGGCACTGGGCCCAGTGCTGCGCGCACCGCCTTGATCATCACCTTCGGTGTGACACCTGCAGTGAGGCCGTAGACAGGCTCGACCGTGGCGAGCGTCGCCAGTTCCTCCGGTCCGACGATGTGGTCCGGGTGCGTCATCTGCACTTCGTCGCGGAAGCGCTCGATGCGGCCGCTGACCGCGCGCGTGCTGCCGACTGGCAGCGCCTTGGCGACCCAGTCGCCCTTGGCGTGGAAGAAGACCAGGTGCATGAAGCCGGTCGCATCGCGGCAGCGCACCTTGTAGGGCAGGCGGGAGGCGCGCGGCGGCGGTGGCAGGTGGGCGTCGACATGCACGACCAGGGTCGCGATGGCACCTTCCTGTGCCTCGGCGATCTTGGGCGTCAAGCGGCGGTCGACCAGGCCCACCGGCAGATGCCACAGCAGATCGACGACGTGCGGGCCGCCGACCAGTCGTTCGACGAGCTGCCCCAGCCGCGGCCCGATGCCGGGCAGCCGCGTCAGCGGCGCGAAGAGTGGAAACAGGATCTCGGGCCGCATGCGTGATATTCGCGGAAGGCTGACATGGGTGCGGGAACGTCCTATATGCTTGGCTATCGTTTGGAAAGCGCCGCGCGCAGCCCTCCCTTGGGCCGCGCGAGGGAGCGGTATTTGCCAAACGTCAGAGATATTTGCCGAAGGTCAGATATGTCGGACGCGCGCCGTGCCGAGGATGAGCCGATCGAGATCCGCCGCAAGCGGCTGATCCACCGTAGCCGCTACACAGGCATGAAAGAGACGGACCTGCTGCTCGGCGCCTTCGCGCAGCGTTACGTCCCGGCATTCGACGCAGGCCAGCTCGACGAGTACGAGCGGCTGCTCGATGAGACGGATGCCGACCTGTTCGACTGGGCGACTGGACGAGAGCCCGTGCCCGCGCGCTGTCAAAACGCTGTAATGAGACTTTTGCAGAACTTCAAGGACGTGGTCTAACCTTTGATCATACCAGCACAATTTCTGAAGAAGGCCGGCCGGATCGAGATCGCGGGCGCGCCGCCGGGCGTGGATGCCCAGGTCATTGGCGATGCGGCGAAAGCGGGGACGCGTGTCATGCATGTGGCGCGTGACGACGCGCGCATGGCGAGCCTGGCCGAAGTCTTGGCGTTCTTCCACCCGGAGATCACGGTCCTGACATTGCCGGCTTGGGACTGCCTGCCGTACGACCGCGTGTCGCCCAACAGCGAGGTCATCGCGCGACGGATCGCGACTCTCGCCACCTTGGCGCAGCCTGCGGCCAAGCCTCAAGTGCTAGTCACGACGATCAACGCGGCGCTGCAGCGGGTGCCGAAGCGCGCGCTGTTCGCCGACACGGCCTTTGCGGTCAAGGTCGGCGGCCGCGTTGATCTGAAGGCGCTGACCGAATTCCTTGCCGGCAACGGCTACAGCCGCGCCGATACGGTGCGCGAGCCGGGCGAGTACGCGGTGCGCGGCGGCATCGTCGATCTCTTCCCGCCGGGGACCGAGCAGCCTCTGCGCCTCGACCTGTTCGGCGACACGCTGGAGGGCATCCGCAGCTTCGATCCGATGTCGCAGCGTAGCCACGGCAAGGTCGGCAGCTTGCTGCTGCGACCGGTTAGCGAGGTCTTTCTCGGCGCCGAGTCGGTGCAGCGCTTTCGTAGCGGCTACCGCGAGCTGTTCGGCGCCGTCGACGACGATCCGCTCTACGCGGCGATCAGTGCCGGCACACGCTATCCCGGCTACGAGCACTGGCTGCCGCTCTTCCATGACCGGCTTGAGACGGTGTTCGACTACGTGCCGGATACGGCGGTCACGCTGGACCATCAGGCGGACGAGGCGGTGGCCGAGCGTCTCGCGCAGATTGCCGAGTACTACGAGACGAGGCGCGAGCTCGTGCGCAGCAAGCAGGCCGAGGGGACGCCGTACCGGCCGCTGCCGCCCGACCGGCTGTATCTGCGCGTAGAGGAATGGGAGAACCACCTGGGCGAACGCGCAGTAGGACTGCTATCGCCCTTCGCACGACCGGCCGCCGAGCATGTCGTGGATGCGGGCGGCAAGCCCGGCCCCGACTTCGCGGCTGTGCGCAACAAGCCGGGCGCCTCGCTGTTCGACACAGTGCGCGGCCACATCGAGAGCGAGCAGGCGGCTGGACGGCGCATCGTTGTTACCGCGTACAGCGCCGGCTCCCGCGATCGACTCGGCGGCCTGCTGCGCGACCACGGCATCGAGCGTATCGCGTCGGTCGATGGCTGGGCGACCGTGCGTGCCCTCGGCGCAACTGACGTCGCGCTCGTGGTGCTCGGCCTCGAGCGCGGCTTCAGCACCGCCGAGGCGGCCTTCGTCACTGAGCAGGACATCCTTGGCGACCGCTTGGTGCGGGCCGGCAAGCGGCGCATCCGTTCCGACAACTTCCTGACCGAGGCATCGACGCTCGCGGTGGGCGATCTGGTCGTGCATGTCGATCACGGTATTGGCCGCTTCGACGGGCTGGTGACGCTAGAGGTTAACGGCGCGGCGCACGACATGCTGCGCGTGCTCTACGACGGCAACGACAAGCTCTTCGTGCCGGTCGAGAACATCGACGTGCTGTCGCGCTTCGGCTCCGAAGAGGCGGGGGTGCAGCTCGACAAGCTCGGCGGCGTTCAGTGGCAGGCGCGCAAGGCGCGCGTCAAGCAGCGCATCACTGAGATGGCCGATCAGCTCATCCGCATCGCCGCGGCGCGCCAGCTGCAGCGCGGCGAGCCATTCACGGCGACCCAGGGCCTCTACGACGAGTTCTGCGCGCGCTTTCCGTATCCGGAGACCGAGGATCAGGCGCGCGCGATCGACGACACGATCGCCGATCTCGCCTCCGGCCATTCCGTCGACCGCCTCGTCTGTGGCGATGTCGGCTTCGGCAAGACCGAGGTGGCGCTGCGCGCCGCCTTCGTCGCGGCGATGTCGGGCAGCCAAGTCGCGGTGGTCGTACCGACGACGCTCTTGTGCCGCCAGCATTTCCGCACCTTCCGCCAGCGCTTCCAAGGCCTGCCGGTGCGCATTGAGCAGCTCTCGCGGCTGGTCGCGGCCAAGGAGGCGTCAGAGATCAAGCGCGACCTCGCCGATGGCAAGATCGACATCATTATCGGCACGACAGCGCTGCTGGCGAAGTCGATCGCGTTCAAGAATCTTGGCCTGCTGATCGTCGACGAGGAGCAGCATTTCGGCGTCGGCCAGAAGGAGCGCCTCAAGCAGCTCAAGGCCAATGTCCATGTCGTGACGCTGACAGCGACGCCGATCCCGCGCACGCTGCAGATGGCGCTGACCGGCGTGCGCGACATGAGCATCATCGCCAGCCCGCCGGTCGACCGCCTGGCGGTGCGCACTTTCGTGCTGCCCTACGATCCCGTCGTGATCCGCGAGGCGATCATGCGCGAGCGCATGCGCGGCGGACAGGTCTTCTATGTCTGCCCGCGCATCGAGGATCTCGAGCCGGTGCGCGAGCGGCTCGCCGAGCTCGTGCCGGAGTGCCGTGTGGCGATCGCGCACGGCCAGCTCGCCAGCGCCGAGATCGAGACCATCATGACCAAGTTCACCGACGGCGCTTTCGACATCCTGCTGTCGACGAACATCATTGAATCCGGCCTCGACATCCCGCGCGTCAATACCATCGTCATCCACCGCGCCGATATGTTCGGCTTGGCGCAGCTCTACCAGCTGCGCGGCCGCGTCGGCCGCGCCAAGACGCGCGCCTACGCCTATCTCACCGTGCCGCCGAACCGCATCCTAACACCAGCGGCGCAGAAGCGGCTCGAAGTCATGCAGACGCTCGATAATCTCGGCGCCGGTTTCCAACTCGCCTCATACGATCTCGACATCCGTGGCGCCGGCAATCTGCTCGGCGAGGAGCAATCGGGCCATATTCAGGAGGTCGGCATCGAGCTCTACCAGCATATGCTGGAAGAGGCGGTGCGTGCCGCGCGCGAGGGCGGCGGCATTGGCGCAGCGCCCGCCGCAGCGGATTGGGCCCCGCAGATCAATCTCGGCATGCCGGTGCTCATCCCGGAGACCTATGTCGAAGACCTCGACGTGCGGCTCGGCCTCTACCGCCGTCTCGCCTCGATCGAGAACCAGGAGCAGATCGACGCCTTCGCCGCCGAACTCATCGACCGCTTCGGCAAGCTGCCGCCGGAGGTCGAGAACCTGCTGCAGGTCATCACCATCAAGCGGCTGTGCCGCGCGGCCGGCGTCGACAAGGTCGAGGTCGGGCCCAAGGGGGCCATCGTTGGCTTCCGCGACAACAAGTTCGCCAACCCGGAGAAGCTGATCGGCTTCATCACCAAGAAGGCCGACGTGGTGAAGCTGCGCCCCGACCACAAGCTCGTCTTCATGCGTGCTTGGGACGAGCCGCAGCAGCGGCTCAAGGGCGTAGGCGGGCTGCTGTCGGACCTTGCGAAGCTGGCGGCCTAGCGTAAGCGCACCTGCCGTGCCCTTCGATACGCGATTGGCGTTTGCGCGCCAATTCGCTCCTCAGGACGAGGTGGATTGAAAGAACCGCCTGGCCCTGAAAAGCGGTTTCGCATTCGGCGGAATCGCGCCTCGAAGGGTCGGCAGCGCGAAAAAAGGCGGCCGCTACTTCTTCATCATGGCGGCTTTTCGGCCATTTCTGCGTTCTTCAGGCAGTCGGCTTCCTTCTTCTCCATTATCGCCTTCTCGGCCATCTCGACCTTGGACGCGCAGTCGGCGAAGCCGGGCTCCGCGAACTACATCAGCACGGCAGCGGCAGACAGAATCAATTTCATGAGCGAAACCTCCGCGGGTTTTGATCGCAGGCACGCAGCGCACTGTATCGGCGCCTGCGCGCATCCTGCTCACAAGCGCGTGAGAGGGGCCCGTGCGCCTCTCACTATCGCGTGCTTCACGCGCGCCTATCCCTGTGTGATCGGGATGTGGCGCGGCTGCGCGGAAACGCGCTTTAGCCACGCGCGCACCGCCGGGAAGGGTTGGAGCGAGAAGCGGCCTTCCTCGGCCACGTGCGTGTAGGCGTAGAGCGCGATGTCGGCGATCGAGTAGCGTCCGCCGACGAAGTAATCATGCTTCGACAGATGGCCTTCCATAACGCCGAGCGCATCCAATCCGCCTTTCTTCTTCATTTCGAGCATCATCCTGCGCTCCGGCGTGATCTCGAAGCCGTGAGTGAGCCAGTAGCGCGAGGTCGCTATGTTGGGCTCGTGGTTGTACTGCTCGAAGAACATCCACTGCAGGACTTGCGCGCGGCCGAGCCGATCGCTGGGCAGGAACGTCGTGCTCTCAGCGAGATAGAAGAGGATCGCGTTCGATTCCGCGAGGTACGTGCCGTCGTCGAGCTGCAGCGTCGGGATGCGGCCGTTCGGGTTCTTGGCGAGAAATTCTGGCTTGCGCGTCTCCGCCTTGTCGATGTCGAGCTCGATACGCTCATAAGGAATGTCGAGCTGGTGCAGGATCAGCCTGCATTTGTAGCCGTTGCCTGAGGAGAGATTGTCGTAGAGCTTCATGGTCCGCCCGCCTGCGTGGAATCGACGTCGGATTGTCATCTACGCGGCGCTGGCGCACAACCGAGGGCTCCTCGTACACTGGCTTAGGAAATCTAAGCCTTATGCCAACGACGCGCCCCCGCTTGCCGCCGCTCAATGCGCTCCGCGCCTTCGAGGCCGCGGCGCGCCATTGCAGCTTCGCGAAGGCGGCGGACGAGTTGCGCGTCACGGCGGCGGCGGTCAGTCATCAGATCAAGGCTCTCGAGCAGCTGCTTGGAATCAGGCTGTTCAAACGGCTGCCGCGCGGCCTCGTGCTCACCGATGCCGGCCGCAGCTACCTGCCGGGCCTGTCGGACGGGTTCGAGCAGCTCGCGCGGGCGAGCCAGGGCATCGCCGGCCGGCGGCTGCGCGGCGCGCTGACGGTCAGCGTGCTGCCGTCCTTTGGCGCCGGCTGGCTGGTGCCGCGGCTCGGTGAGTTCCGCCGGCTCTATCCCGACCTCGACCTACTGATCCGCTCGGAGATCCGATTGGTCGATTTCCGCACCGAGGACGTCGACGTCGCGATCCGCTACAGCCGGCACGAGCCGCGCGGCCTGCGCGCCGAGCGGCTGATGGGCGAGGACCTGTTTCCTGTCTGCAGCCCATCACTGCTCAACGGACCACATCCGCTGCGGCGCATGGACGATCTGCGCCACCATACGCTGATCCACGATGGATCCGGGATCGAAGCCAACCCATGGCAGTCCTGGCGGCCGTGGTTGAAGGAGGCCGGCGTGGAGGATATCGACCCGCGCCGCGGCCCGGCCTTTACCGACAGCACGTTGATCTATCAGGCGGCGATCGCGGGCGAGGGGATTGCGATCGGTCGCAGCGCGCTAGCCGGCGACCATCTCACGAGCGGCCGTCTGATCCGGCCATTTGCGATCGAGCGGCGTTCCGAGCTTTCGTACTGGGTCGTCTCACCCACCGCGACGGCCGAAGCGCCGCATGTCGCCGCTTTCCGTCGGTGGGCCATCGCCCGCGCCCGCCGCGACCGCACAACCTGATCCGCGCCAATTTCCGCCGATCCCGAATGCAGCTTGCTCTGCCTTGCTTCCCGGGCCAAGATGCTCAAAACGACAGTAATGACCGGGAGGCCACGCACATGCAGTTTCTACACAGACGGACTCTGCTCGCGACCGCTGCCGGACTTGCACTGGCGGCGCAGATCGGCGTCGCGCAGGCGCAGAAGAAAGACATCGTCGTCGGCGTGATCTACGATTACACCGGCCCGTTCGCCGCCGGTGGCAGCCAGGCGGCTGGGATCGGCACCAAGATCGCCATCGACATGATCAACGAGAAGGGCGGGATCGAGGGCCACAAGATCCGCGCCATCTATGCTGACGCTCAGTCGAAGGCTGACGTGGCGATCAACGAGACCACGCGCCTGCTCGACCAGGAGAAGGTCGACCTGATCATGGGCGTGTTCTCCTCGGCGCATTGCGTGCCAATGGCGCAGAAAGTCGACGCCGCCAAAAAATTCATGTGGGCGAATGTCTGCGTCGCCTCCTCGGTGTTCAAGGGCAAGAACCTCAGCTACGTGTTCCGGCCGCAGGTCCATTCCGACCAGTTCGGATTCGCGTCCTGCTCCTTCGTCGCGGAGAACGCGAAAGCGAAGCTCGGCAAGGATCCTAAGGACGTCCGTATCGCAATCATCTACGAGGACGGGCCTTACGGCGCAGGTGTGGCCGCCGGCAACGAGCAGGGCTGCAAGGAAAAGGGCATGCAGATCGCCCTTAAGGAAGGCTACTCGGCCACCGCGCCGGACCTGTCGAGTCTCGTCACAAAGCTGAAGCGCGCGCGGGCGGATGTGATCCTGCACACTGGCTACAACCCCGACATCACGCTGTTCCTGCGCCAAGCGCGCGAGCAGGGGCTGAAATGGGCGGCGCTGATCGGGCACGGCGCGGGCTACGGCCAGATCGACAAGCTGCGCGAGACATTCGGCAAGGATGCCGATTACATCTACAACGTCGATCCAGTCGCCGCCCAGCTCCTCGATCCAAAGACGCTGAAGCCCGGCCTCGGCGAGCTCACGGCGGAGATGGTGAAGCGCTACAAGGCGGAGACGAAAGCGAGCGAAGTGCCGCCGCACACCTCGATGGGTTTCAATCAGAGCTGGATTCTGTTCACCGACGTGATGCCGCGAGCCATCAAGAAGCACGGCGGCTTCGATCCGGAGGCGCTGCGCAAGGCTTCGCTCGAGACGGACATCCCCGAGGGCGGCACGATCCAAGGCTATGGCGTGAAGTTCTTCCCGCCCGGCCACGAGATGTCGGGTCAGAACGAGCGCTCCAGCCCTGTGGTGATGCAGTACATCGGCGGCGAGACCAAGATTGCCTGGCCGGCGTCGATCAAGACGATCGATCCGGTCATGCCGCTGCCGGCCGGCAATCCGTACTCGCCACGCTGAACATCGGACGGGAGCGGGGAGGTTTCCCGCTCCCGCCTGTCAATTCATGCTTCAGGTCCGTACGCTCACCAAGCGATTCGGCGGCTTCACGGCGGTCAATCGCGTGTCCTTCGACGTCGAGAAGGGCGAAATCCTCGGCCTGATCGGCCCGAACGGCTCAGGCAAGAGCACCACGTTCAATCTTATTGCCGGAGCGCTCGTGCCGAACGAGGGATCGGTGACGCTGGAGGGCGTCGAGCTCGCCGGCCTCGCGCCCAACCGAGTCTGCCATCGCGGCATCGCCCGCACTTTTCAGATCCCGCGTCCGTTCCGCAAGCTGACAATCCGCGAGAACGTCGTGCTCGCCGCGTTCTACGGTCAGGACGGCAGCGTCTCGCGCGGCGAGGCGGAAGCGGCCGCGGAGGAGGCGATCGCTCTCGCCGGTCTGCCCTCCGATCCGCAGGCGCGGGTCGAGGGCCTGGGCGCCGCCGGTCTCAAGAAGCTGGAATTGGCGCGCGCCCTGGCGACGCGGCCGAAGCTGCTGCTGGCGGACGAATCGCTGGGCGGGCTCGATGAGCACGAGATGGACCAGGCCGCCGACATGCTGTCGCGCATCCGCGGCGAGAAGGGCATTACTATCATCTGGGTCGAGCACATCATGGGGGTGCTGATGCGCGTGGTCGACCGCTGTATCGCTCTCGATCATGGCGAGGTGATCGCGTCGGGGCGGCCCGCCGAGGTCGCGCACGATCCGCGGGTGATCGAGATCTATCTCGGCACCGACGCGGCGGAACTGCAGCAGAAGATTGCGGCAGGAGCTGGCCGTGCTTCGGCTTGACGATGTCTGGGCCAGTTACGGCAGCTTCCAGGCGCTGTTCGGCGTCTCGCTCGAAATCGCGGCCGGCGAGGCGGTCGCGGTGATCGGCCCAAATGGCGCCGGCAAGACCACGCTGCTGCGCGCGATCTCGAAGCTCATCGACGCAGCCGCG
>DATAAP010000596.1:0-2468 GCA_036260035.1 Alphaproteobacteria bacterium
TGCCGGGCGGCACCGCGGCCTATCCCAGCTCGGTCCTGATGAACGCCGTGCCGGCGAAGGTCGCGGGTGTCGAGCGCCTGGTGATGACGGTGCCGACACCGGACGGCAAGGTGAACCCGCTGGTGCTCGCGGCGGCGCGGATCGCCGGCGTCGACGAGATCTATCGCATCGGCGGCGCGCAGGCCGTGGCTGCACTCGCCTACGGCACCGCCACCATCGCGCCTGTGGACAAGATCGTCGGCCCGGGCAATGCCTATGTCGCTGCCGCGAAGCGGCAGGTCTTCGGCGCGGTCGGCATCGACCTGATCGCCGGGCCGTCCGAGGTGGTGATCGTCGCCGACCGCGGCAACGACCCGCGCTGGATCGCCGCCGACCTGCTGGCGCAGGCCGAGCACGACGCGGTCGCGCAGTCGATCCTGATCACCGATGACGATGCCTTCGCAGGCGCTGTGGCCGAGGCGACCGAGGCGACACTCGCTACGCTGCCGCGCCGCGAGATTGCCGCCGCGAGCTGGTCGCAGCATGGCGCCATCATTTCGGTGAAGCGGCTCAACGACGCTGTGGCACTGGTCGACCAGCTTGCGCCGGAGCATCTCCAGCTCGCGGTCGCCAAGCCAGAGGCGCTGGCGCGGAAGGTGCGCCACGCCGGCGCCATCTTCATCGGCCGGCATGCGCCCGAGGCGCTGGGCGATTATGTCGCCGGGCCGAACCACGTGCTGCCGACCTCGCGGACGGCGCGGTTCTCGTCGGGCCTCGGCGCGCTCGACTTCATGAAGCGCAGCTCGCTGATCGGCTGCGACGAGCGCGGGCTGCGCGCGATCGGCGGGTCGGCCGTGACGCTCGCCAAGGCGGAAGGGCTCGACGCGCATGCGCTGTCCATCGCGATCCGGCTGCAGCCAGCCAAGAGGAAAGGCAAGCGGTGAGCGACAGCCGGCACCGCATCGTCAAGATCGATCTCGACGAGCGCACGGTGGTCCGGCGCAATCCCGACGTCGAGCACGAGCGCGCCGTCGCGATCTTCGATCTGCTCGAGGAAAACCATTTCGAGCCGGTCGGCGATTTCACCGGTCCCTACCACCTGCTCCTCGGCATCGAGGAGAACCGGCTGGTCTTGGACATCCGCAGTGAGGGGGGCGAGCCGCTGTCGAAGATCATCCTGCCGCTGACGCCATTCCGCACGGTGGTGAAGGACTATTTCACTGTATGCGAGAGCTATTACACGGCGATCAAACGCGCCAGCCTGACGCAGATCGAGGCGCTCGACATGGGCCGGCGCGCCTTGCACAACGAGGGGTCCGAGCTGCTGCGCGAGCGGCTCGACGGCAAGATCATCCTCGACCAGAACACGGCACGCCGCCTGTTCACCCTCATCTGCGTGCTACATATTCGCGGGTAGAGACGTGGCGTCGGCACCGGCCAGCATCCTCTTCGCTTGCACGCTGAACGCGGTGCGCTCGCCGATGGCCGAGGCGCTGATGAAGCATTTCCACGGCAAGCGCATCTACTGCGACTCCGTCGGCGTGCAGACCGAAGAGGTCGATCCGCTGGCCATCGAGGTGATGAGCGAGATCGGTCTCGATATACGCAGGCATCACGGCAAGACCTTCGAGGAACTTGCCGATCTTTCCTACGACCTGGTCATTACGCTCTCGCCCGAGGCGCAGCATCGCGCGATGGAGCTGACGCGCCGCATGGCCTGCGACGTCGAGTACTGGCCGACCTTCGATCCGAGCGTCGTCGAGGGCAACCGCGACACTCGGCTCGATGCGTACCGGCAGGTGCGAGACGAGCTCAAGCGGCGCATCCTCACGCGCTTTCCGCTCAGCGCAGCGGCGAAGGACTGACGATGACGCGGCTGATCCTCGCCTCGGCTTCGCCGCGCCGGCGCGATTTGCTGCGCCAAATCGGCGTGGCGCCTGACGCGGTGCTGCCGGCCGACATTCCGGAGGAGCCTCTGAAGGGCGAGACGCCGCCGCAGCATGCGATGCGCCTCGCGCAAGCGAAGGCGAAGGCTGTCGCCGAGCGGAACGCCGACGCGATCGTGCTGGCTGCCGATACGGTGGTCGCGTGCGGCCGCCGCATCCTGCCGAAGGCCGAGGACAAGGAGACCGCCCGGCGCTGCCTCGGCCTGCTGTCCGGGCGGCGTCATCGCGTCCATGGCGGGATCGTCGTGCTGGCGCCGCAGCGCAGCCCCGCGATGCGCCTGGTCACGACCATCGTCACGTTCAAGCGGCTGACCGAGGACGAGATTGCCGCGTATCTCGACAGCGGCGAGTGGCAGGGCAAGGCCGGCGGCTACGCGATCCAGGGGCGCGCGGCTGCATTCGCGCGCGCGCTCAACGGCTCCTACACCAACGTGGTCGGGCTCGACCTCTTCGCAACGGCCGCGCTGCTGCGTGGCGTCGGCTGGCTGAAGCCGTGATGCCTGCCGCGCGCGCGGATCGGCCGGACGAAGTTCTGGTGGTCGC